>NZ_JASCPN010000029.1:0-63233 GCF_029960155.1 Pseudomonas sp. PS01300
GGTCAAGCCCGCTCCCACAGGGTTTGCGAACGCCGCAAAACCTTGTGGGAGCGGGCTTGACCCGCGATGCTTTTAGGCGATGGCAGCGTCCACCAGCTCCTGCGCCTCACCCACCAGGCGCTGCAGGTGCGCGTCGTCGACGAAGCTCTCCGCATAGATCTTGTAGATGTCTTCGGTGCCCGAAGGCCGCGCCGCGAACCAGCCGTTGGCCGTCATCACCTTCAAGCCGCCAATCGCCTGGTCATTGCCCGGCGCATGGCTGAGGATCTGCTCGATCGGCTCGCCCGCCAGCGTGGTCGACTTGACCTGCTGCGGCGACAGCTTGCCCAACTGGGCCTTCTGCTGCGGCGTGGCCTTGGCATCCACCCGGGTGGAGAACGGCCTGCCCAGTGCCTCGGTCAGCGCCTCGTATGCCTGGCTTGGGTCGCGCCCGGTACGGGCGGTCATCTCTGCCGCCAGCAGCGACGGGATCAGGCCGTCCTTGTCGGTGCTCCACACCGTGCCGTCCTTGCGCAGGAACGAGGCGCCGGCGCTCTCCTCCCCACCAAAGCCCAGCGAACCGTCGAACAGGCCATCGGCGAAATACTTGAAGCCCACCGGCACTTCGTACAGGCGACGCCCCAGGCGTGCCGCCACGCGGTCGATCATGCCGCTGCTGACCACGGTCTTGCCCACGGCCGCATCGGCGCGCCATTGCGGGCGGTTCTGGAACAGGTAGTCGATGGACACCGCCAGGTAGTTGTTCGGCGCCAGCAGGCCGCCTGACGGGGTGACGATGCCGTGACGGTCATGGTCGGGGTCGCAGCCGAACGCCACGTCGAACCGATCGCGCAGGCCGATCAGGCCCTGCATGGCGTAAGGCGAGGACGGATCCATGCGGATCTGGCCGTCCCAGTCCACGCACATGAAGCGGAACGTGGGGTCGACCTCGGTGTTGACCACGTCCAGGTCGAGCTTGTAGTGCTCGGCAATCGCCGACCAGTAACGCACCCCGGCACCGCCCAGCGGGTCGACACCCAGGCGCAGGCCCGCACCACGAATCACATCGAAATCAATCACATTGACCAGGTCGCTGACGTAACTGCCCAGGTAGTCGTGACGGTGCGTGGTGCTGGCCTTGAGGGCCTGTGCATGGGCCATGCGCTGTACGCCCTTGAGGCCGTCGGCCAGCAGCTCGTTGGCCTTGGCCTCGATCCACTTGGTGACGTCGCTGTCGGCCGG
This sequence comes from Pseudomonas sp. PS01300, assembly GCF_029960155.1. Taxonomy (NCBI): domain Bacteria; kingdom Pseudomonadati; phylum Pseudomonadota; class Gammaproteobacteria; order Pseudomonadales; family Pseudomonadaceae; genus Pseudomonas; species Pseudomonas sp. PS01300. The sequence goes on from NZ_JASCPN010000029.1 coordinate 1,222, forward strand.
GCCGCCATTGGGCGGGTTGTACTTGAAGCCGCCACTTTGCGGCGGGTTGTGCGACGGGGTGATCACGATGCCGTCGGCCAGGCCACGGCTGCGGCCACGGTTGTAGCAGATGATGGCGTGGGAGATGGCCGGGGTCGGGGTGTACTCGTCATCCTTGGCCAGCATCACCTCGACGCCGTTGGCTGCCAGCACCTCCAGTGCGGTAGCCGCCGCCGGGGTCGACAGCGCATGGGTGTCGATGCCGATGAACAGCGGCCCGTCGATGCCCTGCGCCTTGCGGTACAGGCAGATGGCCTGGCTGATGGCGAGCACGTGCGCTTCGTTGAAGCCCAGGTCCACGGAGCTGCCGCGGTGCCCCGACGTGCCAAAGGCAACGCGCTGGGTGGCGACGCCTGCATCGGGCTGGCCGGTGTAGTACGCGGTCAGCAGCTGGGGGATATCGACCAGCACGGAGGCTGGCGCCGGTTTACCCGCCAAGGGACTGAGCTTCATGCAAAACCTCAAGTAAAGATGTACAGGGTGATGAAAATACGCAGTTTACTGGCACTTCGACCACAACGCGACGGCGGCGATCCCGCCCGCCGCGACTATTTGTACTGCGGTGCCCACCAGCCGGGAAACATCCGCTGCACCCGGGGCTCGGCAAAACGGTCGTCGATCAGCATGACCACACCGCGATCTTCAGTGCCACGTATCACCCGCCCGGCCGCCTGGATCACCTTCTGCACGCCGGGGTACAGGTAGGTGTAGTCGAAGCCCGCGTCGAACAGAGCGCCCATGCGCAGCTTGAGCTGTTCGTTCACCGGGTTGACCTGGGGCAGCCCCAGGGTGGCAACGAAGGCGCCGATCAGCCGGGTGCCCGGCAGGTCGACCCCTTCGCCGAACGCCCCGCCCAGCACGGCGAAACCCACGCCCTGCCCGTCTTCGACAAAGCGTTCGAGAAAGCCCTTGCGCTGCGCCTCGTCCATGCCGGGCGACTGCGACCATTGCACGATGTGCGGGTAGCGCTCGGCCAGCAGCCGCGCCACCTGCTGCTGGTAGTCGAAGCTGCTGAAGAACGCCAGGTAGTTGCCCGGCTGGAGGCGGTACTGCTCGGCGATCAGTTCCACGATCGGCGCCAGTGACGCCTGCCGGTGCTGGAAACGCGTCGACACGCTGCTGATCACGCGCACCTGCAACTGCTCGGCGGCAAACGGCGAGGCCACATCCAGCCACGCGGTGTCGGCCGGCAGGCCGAGCAGGTCGGCGTAGTAATGGCGTGGGCTGAGGGTGGCGGAAAACAGCGTGACGCTGCGCGCAGCGGCCATGCGCGGGCCGATCAGCGGCGCCGGCACCACGTTGCGCAGGCACAGGGTGGACAGGCTGCGCCGGCCCGGGCCGTCGCGCTTGCTGATGTCGAACACGAAATGCTCGTCGAACACCTCACACAGGCGCAGGAACTGCGAAGCCTGAAAGAAGAGCTGCAACAGCGGCCCTTCGACGCCGGCAGGCTGCTGGTTCATGCTGTCCTGCACATGGCTGACAAAACGCTGCAGCGCCTTGAGAAAGGCCTCGGGCAACTGGCCGGTGGCGCGGTAGGGAACGTCCTGGTCCTTGTGCACGGCGTTCCAGGCCCGGTCAAGGCGCTGCAAGGCATTGGCCATGCCTGCCGGGGGATCACGCCGCAGGGCCTTCAATTGCCATTGATCGAGGCTCACGCTGTACATCTGGCGTGCACGCTCCACCAGGTTGTGCGCCTCGTCCACCAGCACCGCCACCCGCCACTGGTCGAGCTGGGCCAGGCCGAACAGCAAGGCGCTCTGGTCGAAGTAGTAGTTGTAGTCGCCCACCAGCACATCCACCCAGCGCGCCATCTCCTGCCCCAGGTAGTACGGGCACACCTGGTGCGCCAGGGCTACCTCGCGCAGGCGGGCCTGGTCCAGCACCGGCTGCTGCGCGGCGGCCTGGCGGGCGGCGGGCAAGCGGTCGTAGAAGCCCTTGGCCAACGGGCAGGCTTCGCCGTGGCATGCGGTGCCGGGAAACTCGCAGGCCTTTTCCCGTGCCACCAGTTCCAGGCTACGCAGGGCCAGCTCGGGGCTGGCGTGCATGACCCGCTGCACGGCCTCCAGCGCCAGCGCCCGCCCCGGCGTCTTGGCGGTCAGGAACAGCACCTTGTCCAGTTGCTGCGGCACCATCGCCTTGAGCAACGGGAACAGCGTGCCCAGCGTCTTGCCGATGCCGGTGGTGGCCTGGGCCATCAGGCAGCGGCCGGTGCTTACCGCCTTGTACACGGTCTCGGCCAGCTCGCGCTGCCCGGTACGAAAGCTGGCGTGGGGGAACGCGAGCGCCTGCAGGCCGCTGTTGCGCAAGGCCTGGCGTTGCATCTGCTGCTGGGCCCAGCGCAGGAACAGCGTGCACTGGGCGATGAAGAACTGCTCGAGTTCGGCGGCGGTATGGCGGGCCTCCACCAGGGTTTCGCGGTCGCTGTCCACGTCCAGGTACACCAGCGCCAGGTTCACCTCGGCCAGTTCTCGCTGCTGGCACAGCAGCCAGCCATACACCCTGGCCTGTGCCCAGTGCAGTTGGCGGTGGTTGTCGGGCTGGCTGGCCAGGTCGCCGCGGTAGGTCTTGATCTCTTCCAGGCGGTTGAGCGCCGGGTTGTAGCCGTCGGCACGCCCGCGTACCTGCAACTGCTCGAACTGCCCCTCCAGCGCCACCTCCGACTCATAGCCCCGACCCCGGCGCGTGACCACCGTGCGGTGGCCGGTGATGCCCTCCTGGGCCGAGGGCGACGGGGTGAAGCGCAGGTCCAGGTCACCGACCTTGGCGGTGAACTCGCACAGCGCACGCACCGCTACCTTGTAGCTCATGCTGCCGGCTGTGCCCACTGCACGTGGCACACCTCGACGGGCAGGCCGTGCTCGGTGCAGAAGGCGATCCAGCGCAGCTGGTTGTCCTGCAGGCGATCGCCCGGGCCCTTCACTTCGATCATGCGGTAGCGCCGTTGCCCGGGCCAGAACTGGATCAGGTCGGGCATGCCGGCGCGGTTGGCCTGGATATCCTCCAGCAGGCGCTCGAAGCAGCGCTTGAGGTGCGCCGCCGGCAGGCAGTCCAGGGCCTGCTGCAACAGCGTGGCATCCAGCAGTTCCCAGTACACGAAGGGTGATTGCAGGCCGTGCTTGGCCTGGTAGTTGGCCAGGATGGTGTGGCGGTAGCGCCCATCGTCCAGCTGCCCCAGGCAGGCGGCAAAATGCTCGGCGCGGCGCGCCTGGAAGCCGGCATCGTGCAGGTCCAGCGGGCCGCTCTGGAACGGGTGGAAGAACGCGCCGGGCACGGGCGCGAAGATGGCTTCCCAGCACAGCAGCCCGAACAGGCTGTTGAACAGGGTGTTCTCGACGTAGTGCACCGGCCCGTCTTCGGCCGCCAGGTGCACCTGCACCGCCTGCTCCACGCCAAGCGTCGACAGATCGACAGGCAGGCACAGGTCCAGCCGGCTGATCGCTGCCGGGGCGCGCCGACGCTGTGGCGGGCCGCCCAGCTTGCGCTGCAGGCGGGGCACGATGCGCGCCAGCGCCTGGACCTCCAGCGCGTTGGCCGGTTTGGCGCCCACTACGCTGGCAAGCTCCAGGGCGGCGGCATGATCGGCGCTGCGCTCCAGCACGCGGATATGCCGGATGCGTGCCTGGGGGTGGTTGCTGCGGGGGTAGATGTTCAGGGCCTGGGCCCAGTCGCCGCTGCGCTCGCAATGCTGGCCAAGCTGGAACAGCAACCTGGCGCGGCGCCGTTCCAGCCACGGGTTGCTCGGCTGCAGGCCGTCCAGCAGTGCCAGCACCTGCTCGACCGGCTGCCCGGCCTCGAGCTGCTCGGCACAGGTGTGCAGGGCCAGGCACAGGTCGATATCGGCGCGCTCGCGCAGCGCCCGGGAATCCTCGCCGAACGCGACCTGCTCGTAGCGCAGCAGGCCAAGGTCGGCGAGCACGAACTCCGACCAGTCCTGGTGCAGGTTGCCGAAAAACAGCAGACGCAGACGATCGCACAGCGCCTGCAGGTGCAGCACGTACACCGGTTCGTCGAATTCGGGCCACCACTGACGCAGGGGCCTGGCCTCGGCATACAGCGCCGACAACTGTTCGAGCAGTTCGCCCTTGGCAGCCCGCGGGCGCTCCAGCACGTCGGCGAAACAGCGGGCGATTTCGTCCTTGCGCAGCAACTGGAACAGGTGGTCCAGGCCCAGGCTCGGCTGGTCGTCGAGCCAGCCCAGCGCCACCAGCGGCGCGGCGGCAGGCTCGATGGCGCCGATTTCCAGGTAGGTCAGCTTGCTGGCGCGAAACATCACACCCTTGCGCATCACCATGCGTACCAGCAGGGCCTGGGAGGCCTGGCCCAGCGTCGCGAACTGTTGAATGAAGGCGTGTTCGTGTTCATCGAGCAGGTCGGCGTAGCGCAGTTGCACCCAGGCCAGTACCTGCTGAAAGTTGCACAGGTAATAGAACGGGTCGGCGACGGAATGGGCGATCACGGAGCGGGTAACCAGCAGAAGGAATCCACTGGTTATACATACAGACAGGCGGGCTTGGCAACCTCAGCGGATCAATGGCGCAACCGGCCCGGATCGCTGTCGCGGGCCCGCGCCAGCAGCGAACGTCCACCGGCGGCCGCTTCACTTTCGCGCTGGTAGAGCATCTGCAGCGTGCTCAGGGACAAGCCGCTGATCTCCTCCAGCCATTGCACCATGGGCTGTGGCGAGGGTACGCCCTTGAGTGCCTTGTGCAGGTAGGGCAGCGCCGCCTGCATGCCGGGGTGCCGTGCCTGTACGAAGCGCTCCAGGTTGCGCCCGCGGTCGACAAAGGGCGCGAACAGCAGGCAGGCCAGCTGTTCTTCGTTGAGGTTGTAGCCCTGCAGGGCGAAGTTGTCCGCCAGGCGGCGGCGCTGGCCGTGGCGCTCGCGGTCTTGCCAGGTTTCCATGGCCAGTGCCTGCAGCGCCGCCGGCACCGGTTTGCGCCGCAGCTGGGCCTTGACCTGCTGCAGGTGCTCGGCAATGCCCAGCGCATAGTCCTGCCCCTGCACCCACTGCGCGCGCAGCCCGGCAAGGTGTGCCATCAGCAACGGGTTGGCACAGGCCGACTGGCTGAAACCCAGGGCCAGCTCGTCATAGCGAAACCTGAGAAATTCGAGCAGCAGCACGCTCTGCCCCTGCTGGCTGTCCTGCAGCAGGTCGGCGATGTCGATGAAGCGCGGGATACGGCGGGGGCCCGGGACCTGCCGAAGGGGCTCGGCTGGCAGCCCCAGCACCTCGTTGAGGTAGATGCGGCGCAGTTGGCCAAGGCCCTGCAACAGGGCGCCAGGGTGTGAGTGGGCCGGCCTTGCACTGCTCAACCCGGCCTCGCGCATCATGCGGCGGCCCCACGCCAGGTAGCGTTTGCGCTCGGGCATCGGGTCGGCGTTGATCAATGCGTCCACCCCGCCCTCCCAGCCCATGCCCTGGCGGTAGAGTTCGGCCAGCGCCAGGTAGAAGCGATTGCAGAACATCGGCCGCACCTGGCCGGCGGTCAGGTGCCCGGCAACCAGGGTGTCGAACCGCTCGACCTGCTGCTGACGCGGCGACAGCGGCTTGAGTGCATCGAAGTGCTGGAGGCCGCCGTCGTCCAGCACCAGCAGCTCGACCCGCAGGTCGTCATGCAGCACCAGCGCCGAATAGCCACGCTCGATGTTCTCGATCACCGCCGTCGACATGCCCACATGGCGGGCGGTGACCACGCGCAGCTCGAAGGTGGCCGGCGCACGCGCCGCAATGCTCAACTGCGCGGCGCGCAGAAACGCCAGGGCGAAGGAGCTGTCCTTGCCGCCGCCATGGGCCAGCATCACCTTGAAGTCGCCTATGCGCTCGATCCCGCCGGCGGCCACCAGCATGCGCTGGATAAGCAATTGCAGCGACGCGCGCTGGCCCTGGGTAAGGCACTCGAGCAGTCGCTGCAGGACCTGCTGGTAAATGTGAGTCATGGCTTGATCGTGGAGGGTACTCATGGTGTATACCTGATTCGATAACGACTGCCGGCAGCCGGAAGTTACCCGATGCGGGTAACAGGACATCGTTGCGTAACAACGGCAAAGTGAATTAAAAAAAGAATGATGGTCTTAGGATGTTTCTTACAACTTCCTACGATTGTTCCGACTCAGATCGAAACAGCATCGCCCGATGACCACCCTTGCCCCGGACAGCGCCCCCCGGCGCGTTGCGTGCGAGGGCCCCACCTCCATGAACAGTACAGCTGGCACACCATATCTCGCTCCTTGAGATGATTGATGGTTGGATGAACAGCGCCGCCTTAGGCACGACAGTGCCCGACGCCCATAGGAAACAGCAGCCCTTCCACGCGAAGATGTAATTTTACGGACACCGGAAAGTCTTTATTCCCACGCCCACAACATAACGCAAGCGCCGTACTTAGTCCGCACAAGTTAAATAGGAAACATCTGAAACTTTAATAAGAAATTTCCACAAAAAAGCCCGAGACTCGGCTCGGGCTTGGCGTGTCGCGCAGCCTGTCAGGCGTCAGGCAGCACCAGTACCACGCGGCCTCCACACGGGCACTCGTCCATGTGGCGGTGTGCGGCGACGACCTCGTCGAACGGGTAGGCCTTGATGATGTGTGGCAATACCTGGCGGTCGGCGGTGAACTGGTTGATATCGCGCAGCGCGCGCTGCAGCGCCACCTGGTCCTGGGTGATGCCCAGCTCCGGCTTGCCGGTGAAGTTGCTCACGCAGTGCACGAAGAACTGGATGTTCTTCTGGAACGCCGCACAGGCCGGGAACGGCGTCTGGTTGCCGCCCTGCAGGCCGTACAGCACCAGGCTGCCGCGTGGCGCCAGCACATCGCCCAGCAATGACATCTGCGGGCCGCCCAGGCCATCGAGCACCATGTCCACGCCACGGTTGTCGGTGTACTTGTTGATCTGCATGAGCAGGTCCTGCTCTTCGGTCACGATGACCTTCTCTGCCCCCAGCTTGAGCAGGTTGTCGCGCTCGGCGCTGTCCTTGGTTGCGGCGATCACCTTCAGGCCCAGGGCCTTGCCCAGTTGCACGAAGGCCGGCCCGGCGCAGTGGCTGGCGTCGGTGACCAGGGCGGTCTGCCCGGCCTTGGCCCGGGCCAGGTCGACATAGGCGAAATAGGCGATCAGCAGCGGCGTGTAGTGCACGCTGGCCTCGATCGGGCTGAGGATATCGGGGTAGCGGGTCAGTGCGTTGCGCGGCAACACGATGACCTCGCCATACACCGGGTGCTCGTTGGGGCTGGTGGCCGGAAAGCTGGCGACCTTGTCGCCGATGGCCAGGTCGTCGACGCCGGCGCCGAGGGCGGTCACCACACCGGCCATTTCGTGGCCGATGCCGGCCGGCAGGCGCGCATGGGACGGCGCCAGGTTCTGCCGCCACAGCACGTCGTACCAGCTGATGCCGATAGCCTGCACCCGCACCTGTACTTCACCGGCAGCCGGTTGCGGCGTGGCCACGTCCTCGCACTTGAGCACCTCGGCCTGGCCGAATTTGTGAAAACGGATCATGCGGGACATCGCAAACCTCGCCTAGTGAACCTCTAATACCCGCAACTCTATCGGGGCTATAGCGGTTAGACCATCAGTGGCCATTAATAGTCAACATGCCTGTCATTGATTGGTGATAGCGCCTGCTGCGCAATTTATGCGGTGCAGGGTACCGTCTTTGCCCTTAAGATTCACCCCTGCCCCGACCAGACCTATGAAGCGAAGCCGATGAACCGTAACGACTTGCGTCGCGTCGACCTGAACCTGCTGATCGTGTTCGAGACCTTGATGCACGAGCGCAGCGTCACCCGCGCCGCGGAAAAACTGTTCCTCGGCCAGCCGGCCATCAGTGCGGCGCTGTCGCGCCTGCGCAGCCTGTTCGACGACCCGCTGTTCGTGCGTACCGGGCGCAGCATGGAGCCCTCGGCGCGGGCGGTGGAGATCTTCGCCCTGCTCTCCCCGGCGCTGGACTCCATCTCCACGGCGGTAAGCCGCGCTGCCGACTTCGACCCGGCCACCAGCACGGCGGTGTTTCGCATCGGCCTCTCCGACGACGCCGAGTTCGCCTTGCTGCCGCAACTGCTCAAACGTGTGCGCGCCGAGGCGCCGGGCATCGTGCTGGTGGTGCGCCGGGTCAACTACCTGCTGATGCCCTCGCTGCTGGCGTCGGGTGAAATCTCGGTGGGCGTGAGCTGGACCAGCGACCTGCCGGCCAATGCCAAGCGCAAGGTGCTGCGTCGCAGCAGGCCCAAGGTGCTGCGTGCCGACAGCAAGCCGGGCAACCTGAGCCTGGATGAATTCTGCGCACGCCCGCATGCCCTGGTGTCGTTTGCCGGCGACCTGAGCGGGTTCATGGATGAGATCCTCGAGAAGCTGGGGCGCAAGCGCCATGTGGTGCTGGCCGTGCCGCAGTTCAACGGCCTGGGCAGCCTGCTGACCGGCACCGACATCCTCGCTACGGTGCCGGACTACACCGCCGAGCAGCTGACCGCCGCCGGCGGCCTGCGCGCCGAAGACCCGCCGCTGGAGGTGCAGAGCTTCGAGCTGCATATGGCGTGGCGCGGGTCGCAGGACAATGATCCGGGGGAGCGGTGGTTGCGGTCGCGGATTCAGATGTTCTTTGGCGATCCTGACAGCCTCTGACAGACCAGCCTCCCAGCACACCCCGCAAAACATGGCCCCAAGCCACCATTCAGGTTATTGTCGACATTTTTCCCGGCAGAGGCGCTCTAATCGTGTCAGTGCCACTGACACAGCCTGTCAGTCGTCCTCGCTAGAGTCGCCGCCAAGCCCATCGACAAGGACCCGCCATGGCGGCCACCGATCACGACACCCTGGCCCTGCGCCTGGCCGATACCCTGCGGTTGCTGCAAAGCGGCGAGCGCCCTACCCGCCTGCAACTGGCCGAGCGCTTCGGGGTCAGCGAGCGCACCATCTACCGTGACCTCAACCGTCTGGGCGATGTGATCGAGCCCGGCGCCAACGGGGTCTACCAACTGGCCCGCCATCACCGCAGCAGCCTGTCCCCCGCCGACCTGCAGACCTTCGCCCGCATCAGCGGTGTCGAGCAGCTGTTCCCGGCCAACGACCGACGCTCCTGGCTGGACCTGCTAAAACCCGGCCCCACCAGCTTCCTGGTACGCGACGGGCATTTCGCCGCCCAACGCCCGGACAGCTGCGACTTCCGCGAGCTGGGACGGGCGATCGAGCAACAGCGCCGCTGCCAGCTGAACTACACCGGCAAGCAACGCCGAATCGAGCCCTACAGGCTGATCCACAACAAGGGCATCTGGTACCTGGCCGCCACCGAAGACGGTCGCCTCAAGAGCTTCGCCTTCGCCCGTATCGATGCCTTGCAGGTGCTGGACGAATCCTTCGTTGCCGACCCGGCCACCCAGGCGCAGATCGAGAGCGACGATGACATCTGGTTCGGCGAAGACCGCCTCGAGGTCACCGTCCAGGTCGCCGCCAGCAACGCCTACTACTTTCTTCGGCGCAACGTGCTGCCGCACCAGCAACTGATCGAGCAGCAGGCCGACGGTCGCCTGCTGCTGCGCTGCCGGGTCAATCACCCGAACCAGCTGCTGCCGATCATCCGCTACTGGATCCCCCATGTACGCATTCTCGAGCCCGCCTGGTTGCAGCAGCAACTGCGCGACGAGCTCACCGACTACTTGCACTGAACAGCAGGACGACTGACATGACCGAAATGGAAAAGCCCCTGGGCGACGACTACAACCGGGACGACAGCATCGACTTCGAGCAGGTCAATCAGGATCAGGCCCGCTACCTCGAGGCCGAGCTGTTCGACGGCGACAGCAGCAACGGCGAGAAGACCACGGCGGTGGTCGCCTCCTTCGTCGACTCGTGCAACGCGCGGGGTGAAAAGCCGCTGGACCAATGGCTGAGCGACGAGTTTCGCAAGTACCCGCATCTGTGGAGCAACGAAGAGGAACTGCTGACCACCAGCCAGCAGGTGATCGCCTCCACCGTGGCCTTCAACCAGTCCCGCGAATCGCTGCACGCGCACATGGACAAGGGCCGCAGCAAGGCCTCGTGGCTGGCCGGCGAAATCGAGAAGAACGCGGGCCTCTCCGGCTCGGTACACGTGGGTCAGTACGCCGGACACATCGACAAGGCGCTGGCCGATGCCACGACCAACGCACGGGACATGGTCACCACGCTCAAGGGTGACATCAACCGCAGCCCGCACCTCAACGGCCTGATTGCCGAGCAGCACCACGTCGACACGTTCAACATCGACGCCGTCAGCAAGGGCAGCCCTTACCGCGCCCGCGTGGTGGGCTCCCAGGAAGCGAACTCGGTGGACATCGAGATCGTCGACGGCAACGGCAATGTGGTCGGCAAGTACCAGGCCAAGTACGGCGCCGATGCCGACGCCACCAAAGAGCTGCTCAACCGCGGCGACTACGAAGGGCAGAAACCGCTGGTACCCGAAGGCCAAGGTGCGGACGTGCCCGACAGCGCGGAGGTGATCGAAGCCGATGGCGTGAAATCCCGCCCGCTGTCAAAGGAAGAAGCCCGCAAGCTGCAGGAAAAGGCCCAGCAGGAAGCCGAGTCGCGCCAGTACGACTGGAACGACACCAACCGCGCCACCATCGCCCGCCAGATCGGCAAGCAGGCAGTCATGGGCGCATGCATCGCAGTGGGCATGCAGGGCACGCGGATTCTGGCGCGGCGCTTCTGGAACCGGTTGAACGGCCGGGAAAACCCCAGCAGCCAGGACGACCTCAAGGAATTCTTCGAGAGCTCGCTGCGCGCCGGCACCAACACCGCTGCGCAAGTGGCGGTTTCCGGTGCCGTGGTGGTGGCAGTGAAAAACGGCTGGCTCGGCGCGGCGCTGCGCAACACCCCGGCCGGGCTGATCACCAACATCGCGTGCGTCGGTCTGCAGAACGCCAAGGTCCTCTACAAGTTCGGCAAGGGCGAGCTGACCGGCGAAGAGGCCATCGACGCCATCGGCAACACCACGGTAACCACCACCATGGCCATCGCTGGTGCAACCAAGGGCGCAGCGCTGGGTGCAGCGCTGGGTACGGTGTTCGGCCCGGCAGGTACGGCCATTGGGGGTTTTGTCGGTGGCGTGGCCGGTGGTATCGCCGGCGGGCAGATCGGCGAAGTGGTGTACGAAGCCGGCAAGTCGGTCGCCAGGACGGCTACCCGGGTCGCGGCCGTGGTGCTCGAAGGCACAGGCCGTGCACTCGAATCGGTGGGCAGCGGTCTGCGTAACCTCGCCTCCAGCCTCTTGTCCCTGTGGTGACTGCCATGAACCTGCTCGAACTCAAGGACAAGATCAAATCCCATCTGGTCGCCGGCTATCCCGGGCTGTACATCCACTCCGGCGAAGAAGCCAGGGTCGATACCATGCTGCAGGATGTCGCGAGCCAGTTGGGCATGCACCCCAAGGAATGGAACCTGGGTTATGGCTGGGTGGACTTCGTCAACAAGCAGCCACGGGGCAGCCAGGGGCCTAGGACAGACCTGGCCGAAAGCCTGCCATCACTGCTGGACGACGATCTGGACCACAAGCTGTTCATCATCAAGGACGCCCGCAGTGCGCTGGAAAACCAGCCGCTGGCGGTGGCTCGGCTCAAGCAGTTGCTCAACCGTATCCAGCGCCATCATCGCGGCACGTCGGCGGTGGTACTGGTCTCGGAGACCCTGCACATTCCGTCGCAGATCGAAGCGCAGATCACCCTGCTGCCCCTGCCGCTGCCCCGGGGCGAGGAAATCACCAGCCAGCTTGAAGCGGTGTGCCAGCAGCTTGACCTGCTGGTACCCGAGGGCCTGCGTCAGCGCCTGCACGCAGCGTGCAGCGGCCTGAACCAGGAAGAGATCCGCTCGGCACTGGCGATGGTCCGCCAGCACCACGAGCAGATCAACGATGCCGCCCTGGTACTGATCCAGCATGAAAAAGAGCAGATCATCGCCAAAAGCGGCGTGCTGGAAATGCTGCGGGTCAACGAGAACGCCACCGACATCGGCGGCCTGGAAAACCTCAAGACCTGGCTGGGCCGCCGCGCACAGATCTTCCGGCGCCTCGGCGAAGCGCGTGACGCGCGGGTGCAGGCGCCCAAGGGCGTGCTTATCGCCGGCATGCCCGGCTGCGGCAAGTCGCTTACGGCCAAGGCCGCCGCCGGCCTGTTCCAGTTGCCGCTGCTGCGCCTGGACATCGGCTCGCTGCTGGGCAAGTACGTCGGGGAAAGTGAGCACAACATGCGCCGAGCCCTGAGCATGGCCGAGTCGGTCAGCCCGTGCATCCTGTGGATCGACGAGCTGGAGAAAGCCTTCGTCGGCCTGACCAGCGGCAGCGGCTCCGAAGTCTCGTCGCGGCTGTTCGGCTACTTCCTGACCTGGATGCAGGAGAAGACCGGCGCAGTGTTCGTCATCGCCACCGCCAACAACATCGCTACCCTGCCGCCGGAACTGTTGCGCAAGGGGCGCTTCGACGAAGTGTTCTATGTGGGCTTCCCGAATGCGGTCGAGCGCGGCGCGATTCTCGATATCCACCTCAAGGGTGAGACGGTGCAGCTCGAACCCGCGCAGCGCAGCAAGCTGGTGACCCAGTGCCGCGACTACGCCGGGGCGGACATCCAGAACGCCATCAACGAAGCACGCGAAACCGCCTTTCTGGACGGTCGCCCGCTGAAATTCGAAGGCCTCGAAGCCGCCATCGACCTGACCGTGCCGCTGCGTGAAACCCTGCGCGATCAGGTGGCCAAGTACGAAGAGCTGTTCGAGAAGTTCAAGCTCAAGCCAGCTTCAGCCAGCGACGGCCTGAGCGTGGCGCAGATGATTCAGATGGCCGAAAACCACAATGCGCTGCGCCGCGAGGAAGTCGCCCGGCATGAAGACTGCCCTGACGACCTGCTGGAGAGGCTGGTCGGCGATACCGACGCCAAGGTTCGCACCGCGGCCTACGGCAACCCCAACTGCCCGGAAAAGCTGCTGACGCTGCGGATCAACATCGAAGAAGGCCAACCCGGCTTCGATCGCGCCCTGCTGCACCTCGCCTGCCTGCATGCCCACGCGCCGCATGACCTGATAGCGGCGCAGTTCGAACGCCTCGAGCTGGACGCCGAGCAACGCCGTCAGTTGGCGAAAAGAACCGACGACGAATCGTTGCAGCAACGTCTGCTGGCGGATCAGGAGCCGCTGGTACGCAGGGCACTGGCGACCAACAAGGCCGTGAGCAAGGTCGTGCAACAACAGTTGGCCAAGGACACAGCCGTTACCGTGCGCGATTACCTGATCGGCAACGACAACCTGCATCCCGAGGTACAGGAACAACTGGCCCGCGATCCTTCCTTCGAGGTACGCGAGCGCCTGGCTCGGCGTGACGAACTGAGCGAAACCGTGCAGTTGCTGCTGACCCGTGATGAAGACCAGGATGTACTCGAAGCGCTGGCCCGCCGCGCAGGCGCGACCGCCCTCCCCGACGCGGTACAACTGGAGCTGGTCAAATGCGACCCTGATGTGCGCGAGGCCCTGGCACGCAACGACAACCTGGGTGCCCCTGCCCAGTTGCTGCTGGCTCGGGACCCAAGCCTGCAGGTACGGCGCATTCTTGCCGACCACCCGAACCTCACCAGCGCCGCCCTGCAATGCCTGACCACAGACGTAGAAGAGGTACAGGCAAGCCTGGCTGGCAACACCAACCTGGGGTCCGCCTTGTTGCAGATGGGCCTGAGCCAGCATGAATCGGAGGACGTGCGTCGCGCTCTGGCAGGCAACAGCGCGCTCAATGTCGAGGTGCAGGCGCGGCTGCTGAAGGACCCCGAGCCCAACGTGCGCGAGGCGCTGGCAGGCAACGACCACCTGGCCGAGCAGATCCTCGAGGCACTGATGTACGATGAGCAGGACGATGTGCGCGAGCGTCTGGTGCGCTGGCGCGACACGGTACAGCCAAGCGTGCAGCGCCATCTGGCAGCAGACCCAAGCACCGACGTCCGCAGATGCCTGGCACGCGTAGCAGACCTGCTGGATGACGTGCAGCAGCAACTGGCCGGTGACCTGCCCGAGATCCAGCAGGAACTGGCGGAAAACGCCGCCCTCGGCACTGACATCCAGCAGCGCCTGCTGGAACGAGGCGATGCGCAGACCCTGTGTGCGCTGGCGGGCAATCAGGCCGTGACAGCACCGCTGCAAGCCCGGCTGGCCGATGACAGCAACATCGATGTACGAACCCGCCTGGCAAGCAACCCGGCGCTGGCCGGGCCGGTCGCCGACAAGCTGATCGGCGACGTGGAAGCGGTGCAACGCGCCCTGGCCGGCAACCGCCACCTGAGCGAGGCACAGTGTCTGCGTCTGTACAAGATCGGCAGCGAGCACGTCCGCCAAACCCTGGCAGCAAACACGGCCATCGGTGAAACCCTGATGACCCTGATCTGCCAGACGAAAACAGCAGCGCCAACCGAGGCCAGTGATTCGGTAGGAAGGGCCATCGGCATGATCTTCTCTGGTTACATGGGCGCGCAACAATCGCCCGTGAGCGGGCAGGAGCAGCCTCCAGGCAAGGAAAAGCTGGTGCTGGCTGCGCAAGGCAAGCTGCCTGCTCATCTGCAGGCCGACCTGTTGGCCGAAGGCGCACAGGCGCAACCCCTGCTCGAAGCGCTGGCCGACAACTCGACGCTGACCAGGCCCGTGCAAGAGGCCCTGGCGGCGCACAAGAGCGCCAAGGTCAGAGCTCGACTGGCCGCCAACAAGGCCGTCGACAGCGACATTCTGCGTCAGTTGCTGCGCGACCCCGAACCCGACGTGCGCATCGCACTGCTGCGCGACTGGTGGATGGATCGCGACATGGAACTGGAGCTGGCACAGGACAAGAATGTCAACGTGCGCTTCGCCGTGGCCGCCAATCAACACGTCGGCACAGCCGCACAACTGCTGCTGGCCAACGACCCGGACGAGTCCGTGCGTGCGCGCCTGATAGAACGTGACAGCCACTTCATGTTCACCCTGCATTCGCGGGCCCAGGAGATCCTGGCACAAGACGTCGAACAGGACATCCGCGAATCGCTGGCTACCTACCCCAAGCTCAAACCATCGGCGCAACTGGTGTTGGCCAAGGACGACGAGATCTGCGTGCGCATCGCACTGGCCAGGGGCAACAAGGACTGGAATGGAGGTGACCTGTGCGAGGAAGCACAACTGCAGCTGTTGCGCGACGAGGAAAGCAGCGTGCATCTGGCGCTGGCTGAAAACCGCCGGCTGTCTCCCGCAACCCAGGCGCTGCTGGCCCAGAACGCGCTGGCAAGCGTGAGGCTCAAACTGGTGGAGTCATCCAGCTACATGAATCAGCTCACCCCAGAGGCGCAGCGGATCCTGGCCAGGGACAAGGACAGCAAGGTCCGCCAGGAACTGGCAAACAGGCTGTTTGGCCTGCTGGCCATGCCCAGTGAAGAAGACGTGCAGTTGACCCTGGCCAGCGACCCGGACACAGAGGTCAGGCTGGCGATCCTGGTTTCCCTGCGCTACAACAGCACCCGCGTAAGCGATGCAGTCAGGGCGCGGTTGATCGAAGGGCTGGACCACGACACCCGCCAGACCGTGGAAGAGATGCTCGACAGCTGCGAGGAAGATTGAGCCCTCCCCGAGTGGCATCTTCCGAGCAACCTATTCGCGCAGGTTGCCGCTATGTTGCAACCTGCGCAAACGAACTTTCCGCTCGACAGGCCCCTCTGTTGCCAACGGAAAGTATTACCCCTAGCATCGTGCGGTTAAACCCCGCCCAATCCGATAAAGGACACTCGTGATGCAATCGAAAACAGTTGAACTTCAATCCCCGGCACTGGACTCGATGACCGAAATCAAGCGCCCGGCACTGAAATTGAGCGAGCTGGATCCTGGTACCCTCAGTGACTTCGAGGCCATGTTCGGCCTGTGGAAAGAAGCGGATCACTGCGACAAGGAACTGCGCGACTGACGCCAAGGGCGGTGGCGGCAATGACAATGTCAGTTGATTTGCAGATCGTTTCAGGCTTGTCGTCGGCCGCCGCTTTGCCCGGCGTCCTCGGGGCGCATCTTGAAGCCCTTGGACATCCTGTGCACCAGCGTATCGATACACTCGATACCGGCGCTGCTGGATGTGCAAGGCACCCGGACACACCCTCTACTGCAGCCATCGTGCTGGTGCTTCCCATCCTGGGCGATAACGACCTGTCGGACGAACACCTGCTGAGCCTGCGGCACTGGCGCGATACCCGGAGCCTGGCGGGCCGACGCATTTTTGTCACCCTCAAGGGCGATCGTCATGTATCGGATGAATTCGTATCCCCACACCACCCCATCCACATCAAGTTGCGCAAGCTGTTCTATTTTCTCGGTGGGTTGAAGATTCTGCCCATCAAGCTGGACAGCGACACGCCGGCACGCATTGCATCGCTCATCGCCGCAGAACTGCAAGCAGGCAGCACAGCCCCCTGCAAAGCGTGGGACCATCTGGCGCAGCTCACCGGCAGGCCCCCCATGTGGGCCCACGACCGCAAGCTGCTCGACTTCGATGACGAAGAGAATGGGTCGAGCCTGCTACTCGAGACTCCCCGAGCGCGGTTGAACGATATCTTTCACGCCATCCGGGCATTGACCCCCCGCACACTCAAGCTCAATCGGGCACGGTTGTGCGACAGCGATATGACCCGGCTGCCTGCCATCCCCAGCGTGCTGGCGGCAGAGCTGGGCAGCAACTGCATGAGCCTGCAGAGCGCGTCCACGGTGTTTCCCGGCTGCAAATGGCTCGGCCTGGGGGCGAACAGCTTGCAGACTCTGGACCTCACCGCTGCCCCCCCCGGGCTCGATACCCTGCTGGTGTACAAGAACAGTCTGCGGGAGCTGCGATGGCCCGCCACTGCTGGGTGTCGCCTCAAGCACCTGAGCCTCTATCGCAACAGGTTTCGACATATCGACTGGCCGGTCGATCAGCTGGACATCGAGCGGCTCAACCTGGGAGCCAACCCTGTCGAGGCACTGCCCGAGCAGTTGGCCCAGGCCCGTCATCTGCGCTGTCTGGGCATTGCCCGGACTCACATACGCCGCCTGCCGGACTGGCTGTTCGAGCTGCCCGCGCTGGTGGAAATCGATATCAGTCATATCGAAGACCAATTGCCGCCCGCGCAACTTGGCAAGTTGATCGATTCAGGTATCACGCTCATAAACAAGCCCAGGTAGAGCCCTGCCCCATGACCCTATTCAACTTCATCTTCGAACACATCAGCCAGCAGCAGTTTCTGGATGAATACTTCGATCGCGCTGCGTTGCACATCAAGGGCAGCCCGCAGAAATTTTCCAGCCTGTTGGATATGCAGGCCTTCAACCAGATTCTCAACAGCAACACCTTGCTGTACCCGAAGGTGCGCATCACCAACCACAACAACACCATTCACAAATACGATCTGATCGATGATGTGGATCGCTATGCAAACAACCAGAACAACACGCTGAACAAGAAAAAGATGCTGCACGCGATTGCCCGCGGCGGCACGCTGGTTTTCGACAACATCCAGCAACACAGTGCGCGACTGGAGAATTTCACCGATACGCTCGCCTCGGAACTCAATACGCGCATCGGCATGAACGGCTACTACACCGCCGCCAACCAGCGAGGCGTCAATCCTCACTTCGACAGGCACGATGTACTGGTGCTGCAGATCCACGGCAGCAAACGCTGGTACTACCGCGACGAACAGCATGTGTTGTCAAAGGCCATCCGTCATCAGCGCGTTCCTGCAATCGATGCGGCTGCCACCGGCTGGTCTTCGGTGCTGCTCGAACAGGGCGATGTCTTCTATTGCCCTCGCGGCCTCTGGCACTTCACTCGTACCGAAGCCCGGCACTCGGCGCACCTGGCTGTGGGGCTGTACCCACTGACCTTGAGGGAGTGGCTGGTGCGCCAGGAGCAGGATGAGAACTTCGCCACACTGCTGGAAACCTACGTGCGCCAACCGTTCCAACCTTCGACCTCGCCCATCCAACAGGTGCCGGTGCAGGCCCTGGTCGATCACCTGAGCGCCACCTCGCAGGCAGACTTCGACCTCGACCTGCACGCACGGCCCTATCTCGAGCTTGAATGATGGAACAGTTCTATTTCGTACTGACCGAACGCTGCAACCTGGCCTGCAGCCACTGTATCCGCGACTCTTCGCCTTATCGCGACGAAACCGCCGAGAAGGCGATGATCCTCGACACGCTGTCGCAGATCCGCCAGGACCATGCGCATAGCCTGGTGCTGCTCACGGGCGGAGAGCCCACGCTGCATCGCCATTTCGACAGCATTCTGCGGCACAGCCTTGCGCTCGGACTGCAGACCAAGATCAACAGCAACGGCGTGACGTCGTTCTACAAGCAGAACATCCTGGAGCAATGGGCCGGGCAGCCGTCACTCTCGGTACAGATATCCCTGGATGGCACAGAAGCCGAACATGACCTGGTGCGTGGGGCCGGCACCTACAGGCGCGCGCTGCGCACACTCGCCAGGCTGCGGGCACAAGGCATTTCGTGCAGTGTGTCGGCGACCGTCATCGACCTCGATTTTTTCGCGCGCATCGAACAGTTCATTCAACCGCTGGATGACCTTGAACTGACCCATATCGCAATCAAGCGGGCAACTTACGCAGGGCGCGCCTCATCAGGCATGGAGGTCTGCAGCCAGGCCTGGAACCAGCATGTCTATGCGCTGCGCAAGCAGCCCTACAAAACGCGCATCCTGGCGTTTCCAATGTACGACTTCAGTCGGCTGCAAGCGCTGGGTGACGACGCCATCGCCGAACTTGGCCGAACCATCACCACAAAAAACTGCGGTGCTGCGACGGCGAAGGTCTATATCTACCCCAATGGCGACGTGTGCTCCTGCACCTGCTTCAAGGCCCACCCCATGGGCAACCTGTACCAACAACCGCTATCGGCCATTCTTGCCCAGCCACTGCAGATCGAGGTGGAGCATCCCACCTGTCAGGGCTGCCGCTACTTTGCCGTATGCAACGGTGGCTGCCTGGGTAGCGGCTACCAGCATACCGGCGAGCTGGGAGAGCCCGACCCCCGGTGTCCGCAGATCCAGGCAGCACGTGGTGCAATACCGGCATTCAACATCTGATGCCAGAGGTGATGCTTGCGCTGGGTGTGTTGCGGCCAGCGCCAATCAACCAGCACTCACCACATGCTTCAACTCCTGAAACGCTGCCAGCCCCCAGGGGCCGAGCTCGCGCCCGATGCTGCTCTGCTTGTACCCACCCCAGGCGGTCTGCGGGAAGATCACCTGAGGCGCATTGATCCAGACCATGCCGGCCTGCAAGGCATCCGCTACCCGGTTGGCCGCAACGCGGTCGCGGCCGACCACCGTGGCCACCAGGCCAAAATCACCCTGGTTGGCCAGCGCAATGGCCTCGGCTTCGGTGCCGAAACGGCGGATGCAGATCACCGGGCCGAAGATCTCCTCGTTCCACAAGCTGCTGTCCAGCGCCACGTCGGTGAACACCGTCGGCGCAACGTAGAACCCCTGCGCCAAGCCCTGCGGGCGCCCACCGCCGCACTCGAGCCGGGCGCCCGAAGCCAGCCCGCGCGCGATGTGCGCCAGCACACGCTCGTACTGGGCACGGTTGACCAGCGCACCCATCTGCACCCCGTCGACAAAGGGGTCGCCAACGATGATCGCCTGGGCGCGGGCCCTGACCTTTGCCACGAAGGCGTCCGCCAGGTGCTCGGCGACCAGCACCCGGCTGGTGGCCGAGCACATCTGGCCAGCGTTGTAGAAGCCGCCGCCACAGGTCAGCTCGACCGCCAGTTCCAGGTCGGCGTCCTCCAGCACGATCAACGCAGACTTGCCGCCCAGCTCCAGGCTGACACCCTTCACCGTCTCTGCCGCACGCTGCATCACCTGAACCCCCACCGCGTTGCTGCCGGTGAAAGAGATCTTGGCCACCTGCGAGTGCGCCGACAAGGGTGCGCCCACGGCCAGGCCGGTACCGCACACGATGTTCAACACGCCCGCCGGCAGGCCCGCCTCGAGAATGATCCGCGCCAGTGCAAGCTCCGGCAACGGCGTGACCTCCGATGGCTTGAGCACCACCGTGCAGCCCGCCGCCAGGGCCGGCGCCAGTTTCCAGGCCGTGGTGACCATGGGGAAGTTCCACGGCACGATCAGCGCAACCACGCCACACGGCTCGCGGCGCAAGCGCGCGGCATAGTCGCTGGCGGGCAGCTCCACATCGCGGTCCTGTGCAGCGTCAAGGCCCTGGGCCAGGTCGGCGTAATAGTCAAAGGTGGCTATCACGTCGTCCACGTCCAGCCCCGCTTCGGCCAATGGCTTGCCGTTGTTGCGCGATTGCAGCGCCATCAGGGTTTGGCGGTTCTGCTGTATGCCCCGGGCAATGCGGCGCAACACCTGGGCACGCAACGCGCCAGTGCTGGTTGACCACTGCGCAAACGCTGCAGCGGCGCTTTGCACGGCAAGCTCGACGGTTTCAGCGTTGCCCCCGCCCACCGTGGCGATTAGCGCCTCGGTGGAGGGGTTGATGACCTCGAGCGGCGGGCCGTCGGCGAGCCATTGCTCGCCGATCAGCACGCCGGCGAGCACTTCGGATGAACATTCAGGAGGGAGCATCGTCATTCCTTCGCAAGCGGCTCAGAGGCCGGCCTGCAGCTTCTCGATGAACTGGCGGATCCGCTGGCAGGCGTCCAGCAGGTCCTTGTCGGCGACGGTGAACGACACCCGCACGAAGCCCGCGCAACTGGCGCCAAAGGCCTGGGCATCGAGTACCGAGACGCCGGTCTCGCGGAACAGCGCCCAGGCAAAGTCGACACCCGACAGGCCCGTGGCACGAATGTCCAGCAGCATGAACATGCCCGCCTCGGGCACCTTGCCCTTGATCAGCGGCACCCCGTCCAGCTCCCGGGCGATCAGGTCACGGCGGCGGGTGTAGAGTTCGCGGGCCGAGGCGACGATCTCATCGTCCAGCTCGATGGCCTTGAGCGCGGCTTCCTGAACAAAGCCCGGCAGACCGTAGAGCATGCACAGCAGCAGGTTGTCCAGGTGCTGGACAAGGCTCGTGGGCGCCACCACCCAGCCGACCCGCCAGCCGGTCATCGCGTGGGATTTGGACAGGCTGTTGAGCACCACCGTGCGCTCGGCCATGCCCTCCAGGCTGGCGATGCTGATGTGCGGCGCGTCGTAGGTCAGCTGGCAGTAGACCTCGTCCGAGATCACCCACAGGTCGTGACGCCGGGCCACCTGCGCCACCGCCTCCAGCTCCTCGCGGGTGTAGACGTTGCCGGTGGGGTTGTTCGGCGTGGCCAGGGCGATGCCACGGGTGTTGGGGGTCAGTGCGGCTTCAAGCGCCTGGGCCGTGAGGCGAAAATCCTTCTCGGCAGGCTGCTCGATGCACACCAGCCGCGCACCGGATGCCTGCACGCTGGCAGCGTAGGTCAGGTACATCGGCTCGGGCACCAGCACGTCATCGCCGCTTTCGAACAGGCACATGGCTGCGGCGTACAGGCCGTTCTGCGCACCGGCCACCAGCGCGACGTTCTCGGCGGCCACCGGTATGCCCAGCAGCTTGCGCTGCTTGGCCGCGATGGCTTCGCGCAGCTTTTCCCGGCCCACTACCGGGGTGTAGTGGGTATCGCCGGCCTTCAGGGCCTGGATCGCGGCCTCGCAGATCGCATCGTCCGTCGCGAAATCGGGGTCGCCGATGCTGAGGATGATCGCGTTCTCGCCCCGCTCCTGCGCCTGGCAGGCAGCATAGTGAATGTCCCATGCGGCTACGCTCTCGCCGCTGATGCGTTGAACCAGAGATGAATACTTCATTTGAATTCCTTGTGGCGTACAGACCGACGCCAATACGTTAGCCACTAGACTCGACGCTGCGAGGTGGTGCCCATCAACTTGAAGCTCTTTTCGATGATCAGGGCCAGGACGATGTAGGTGATCGCCACCAACAGCAGCGGCTCATAGACCCGCAGGGTCTGCGAACGCACGATGTTGGCGGCGCCGAGCAGGTCGGTAACCGCGACGGTGGAGGCCAGCGCCGTGGATTTGAGCAGCATCACGCTCTCCCCCGCCAGGGTCGGCCTGACCATCTGCAATGCCCGCGGCAACCAGACCCTGCGCAGGATCTGCCCGCGGCGCATGCCATAGGCGCGTGCCGCTTCAAGCTCGCCCCTGGGTACGGCGCGCAGGCCACTGCGCAGCACTTCGCCCACATACGCCCCCACGCTCAAGGTCAGTGCAAGGGCCACATACCAGAACCCTTCGCGCAGGTAGGGCCACAACACCCCGCCCCTGATCAGCGGGTAGCTGGCCAGCACGCTGCCGACGCCGTAATACAGGATGTAGATCTGCACCAGCAGCGGCGTACCGCGAATCACGCTGCTGACAAACCTGCAGGCGTTGGCCAGCACGACGCTGTTGGACAGGCGCCCCAGGGCCATCGCGATAGCCAGTACAAACCCGAAGCCTGCCGAGATGAGCAGCAACTGCACGGTCAGGCCGGCACCGCGCAGCAGTTCACTGGAAAAATCATTCAGCCAAGTCAAATCCATGATCGTCCCCTTATACGTTCCTGGGCATCCAGCGTTCGAAGCCGGCCTCGAACTTGCGGAACACCATGCTGGAAACCAGGGTGATGACGTAATAGAACGCCGCGACCACCAGGTAGAACAGCAGGTAGTGCTTGGTGCTGGCCGCCGCCTGACGCCCGGCGGTCAGCAGTTCGCTGTAGCCCACCACGCTGATCAGCGCACTTTCCTTGACCAGCACCAGCCACAGGTTCGACAGGCCCGCGATGGCGAACGGCAACATGCACGGCAGGATGATCCGGCTCAACAGCTTTGCCCGCGACATGCCGTAGGCCCTGCCGGCCTCCACCAGCCCCGCAGGAATGGCCTCGACGGCGCCGCGAATCACCTCACCCGAGTAGGCGCCCTGGACAATCCCCAGCACCACGACCGCAGCCAGAAACCCGTTGATCTCGACACTGGGCCGGCCCATCGCGGCCATCGCCAGGTTCAGCAGGTCGGTGCCTGCGTAGTACAGCAGCAGGATCAGCAGCAGTTCCGGCACGGCGCGGTACAGCGTGGTGTAGCAGTTGGCACAGGCGACCATCCAGCGTGGCCCCCTGAGCTTGATCAACGCGACGAGCAGGCCGATGCACAGGCCCAGCGCGAAGGCCCCCAGGGAGATACCCAGGGTTTTCACCGCGCCCTGGGCCAGGGTTTGAATCCAGCCCTCGGCGAACAGCAGATTGGACATTTCAGAAATGGTCATACAGGCACCCGATCACCCGCGCAGGTTTCAACCGCCTCATTGGGCGGCTGTGACACTGGATTTGAAGTAGCGCGCACCAATGGCGTCGTAGGTGCCGTCTTCGCGCACGGCCTTGAGCGCCTGGTTCAGCTTCTCGCGCAGGGCATCGTCGCCCTTGCGCACCGCCGCGCCGATGCCCTTGCCGAACAGCGGGTCGGCCGGCGCGATGCCCTTGCCGGCCAGCATCGCGTTGTCGGGCAGTGCCAGCATCGGCTCCACCGAGATCTTGTCGGCCAGCATGATGTCGATGCGGCCGCTGCGCAGGTCGGCCAGCAGGTCGTCCTGGTCGTTGTAGTAGCGGATGGTCGAGCCTTTGCCGAAGTACTCCTTGACGTAGGCAGAATGGCTGGTCGAGCCCTGCACGCCGATGATCTTGCCCTTGAGCCCTTCCGGGGTGGGCGTCAGTTCCAGGGCGGCATCCCCGACCCACAGTGCGGGCGTCTCGATGTACGGGTCGCTGAAGTCCACCACCTGCTCACGTTCGGGGGTGATGGACATCGAGTTCATGATGACGTCCACCTGCTTGGAGCGCAGCGCCGGAATCAGGCCGTCCCAGGCCATTCCCTTGAGCGAGCACTCGGCCTGCATGCGCTTGCACACTTCGCTGATCAGGTCAGGCTCGAAACCGCTCCACGCACCATTGCTGTTTCTGAAGGAAAACGGCGGGTAGGGTTCCTGGGAAATCGCGAACACCACCTTGTCCTGGGCGTGAGCGACATTGATCGCCCCGGCCAGCAGGAGCGAGTGCACGACAGCAACGAGTGTCTTTTTCATTTAACAGTCCTTATGCAGCTATTGTTTGGTTTTTGGCAGCGGACAATGCAGGGGCACGCCCCCGCGGATGAATAGTGTTGTTATGAGCGATTGTTCTGCGCCATCACGAACTGGCGGCACCGCTCGCTGTGCGGGTCGAGCATCACCTGTTGCGGTGGGCCCTGCTCTTCGATCTGGCCCTGGTGCAGGTACACGACCTGGGTGGAGACATCCCGCGCGAACGCCATCTCGTGGGTCACCAGGATCATCGTGCGGCCCTCCTGCGCGATGTCGCGGATCACCTTCAACACGTCGCCCACCAGCTCCGGGTCCAGCGCCGAGGTAGGTTCGTCGAACAGCATCACCTTGGGCCGTACCGCCAGTGCCCGCGCAATGGCGACCCGTTGCTGCTGGCCACCGGACAGAAACGAGGGGTAGTCGTGGCGCTTGTGGGCCAGCCCGACCTTCTCCAGCAACTGCTCGGCATGCGCGATCGCGTCCTGGCGCTTCTCACCCAGTACATGCACCGGGGCCTCGATCACGTTCTCCAGCACGGTGCGATGCGGCCACAGGTTGAAGTTCTGGAACACCATGCTCAGGGTCGCACGCAGCCGCTCGACCTGGCGCAGGTCGGCGATCTCGCGCACCCCGCCACGCCCCTGCCTGAACCTGACTTCCTCGTCGTTCACGCGCAGGCTGCCGGCGTTGGGAATCTCCAGCAGGTTGATGCAGCGCAGCAAGGTGCTCTTGCCCGAGCCGCTGGAACCGATCAGGGACACCACGTCCCCCTCATGGGCACGCAGGGAGATCCCTTTGAGGACGTGATGGTCGCCGTAGCTCTTGTGCAGGTCATCGATGGCGACGACGGGGGTCGACTGCATGCTTGGCAGCCCTTTTTCGTGGATCATGCTTCGATGTCCCATTGTTGTTGATCAACCCGACCGGACAGCCCCGTCAGGCAGGCAGAAAGTCCGAGGCGTTCAGTTCGATGACGTGCGGCTCGCCGCTCTCCAGGCCTTGCAGCAGATCGCGCAACCCGTCCAGGCTGCCGGCGGTGTGGTACTGCACATGACAGGAGCGTGCGAACGCCGCGAAGTCCGGCGTGAGGATGTCCACGCCCAGGGGCGCAATGTCGCGCGCCGTCATGTAGTCGCGAATTTCGCCGTAGCACTGGTTGTTCCACAGCACCAGGATGACCCCGATGCCGTGCTCGCGCGCCGCGATCAGTTCGGCGCTCGAGAACTGCAAACCACCATCGCCCACCAGCGCCACCACGGCACGTTCAGGCAGGGCAACCTTGGCACCGATGGCCGCCGGCAGGCCGTAGCCCAGCGTTCCGTACCCGGTACCGGCGTTGAACCAGGTGCACGGGGCCGGTGCGCGGTAGCCCAGCGCGCCCTGGTACACCGGCTGCGTCGAATCGCCAACCAGGATCGGCGCCGGCAGGCTGTCGCGCAGCGTATCCAGCAGCGCCTGCATGGCCTGCTGCCTGCCGGTCCAGCTGCCGCGCTCGGCGGCATTGACCCGCTGCACGTTCAACGCGGCCCAGTCACTGTCTGCGGCCGCCCCGGGCAGCGCTGCGATCAGGGCCAGCAGCCCCAACCGTGCGTCGCCAAGCAGCCCGACGGCTGCGCGTTGCACGCCCAGGATCTGCATCGGGTCGATGTCCAGGCGAATCACCGGCACCTGCAGGGCCAGTGGCCCGAGGCCGAAGAAGTCGTAGTCGGTTTCGCCCAGCTCGGTGCCCACCGCCAGCACCACATCCGCCTGGGCAAAGAGTGCACGGCCATGGGCGGACGATTGCACGCCATCGAGCAGCAGCGGGTGCGCAGGCGGCAGGATGCCGCGTGCATTGGTGGTCAGCGCAACGGGTGCCTGGAGACGCTCGGCCAGTGCCCGCAGTGCATCACTGGCACCGCGCGCGCCGCCGCCGGCAAGAATCAGCGGCCGCCGTGCCGCGCCCAGCAGGGCGGCGGCCTGCTGTACGGCCGCCTCGGCAGGCGCGCTGGCCAGCGGCAATGCGCGAGGGCTCAGGTCCAGGCCATCGGCCGGCATTTCCAGCACATCCAGCGGGATCTCGATATGAACCGGGCGCGGCCGGGCGCAACCGAACAGCGCGAAGGCCCGGGCAATCACCTCCGGCAGTTCCTGCGGGCGCTGCAGGGTATGACTGAAGGCGCACACGCCGGCCACCATCGCGCGCTGGTCAGGCAGTTCGTGCAGGTAACCGTGCCCCAGCCGCTGGTGCTCGCGACGGCTGGTGGTGGAAATCACCAGCATCGGCACCGAGTCGGCGTAGGCCTGGCCCATGGCGGTCAGAATGTTGGTCATGCCGGGGCCTGTGATGATGAAGCACACCCCCGGCTTGCCACTGGCTCGGGCATAGCCGTCCGCCATGAACCCTGCGCCCTGCTCGTGGCGAGGGCTGACATGGCGAAGCCGGCTACCGTGCAATCCGCGATACAACTCAACAGTGTGCACGCCCGGAATACCGAACACGGTGTCCACACCATAACCTTCAAGCAGTTTGACGAGCGCCTGAGCACAACTAGTCATTGGGTCTTCTCCTGTTATTTTTACCAGACCGCCGAGGCATTTTTCAGTAGATGCTGGGCAACCACAATCGAATTAAATTTGGCTGATTGTTGATATCTGCTCACCACTCCTGCCCCCTCCGCACAGGCCAGAAGGCCACTACCACCCACATTGCTGAACCTGCCGGAGGCCGTCGCCAATTCCGCTTCACCCATGATGTGAATAAAGCTTGTCATTTGTGTGGACAACGCACGCCTGGAAGCCGGCCTCGAGCGCGTCGGGGGCCAGGGTGCCGCGCTTGCCGATGCACACGAGCCGGGTGTGGGGCGTTTCATCGCCCCAGGCGCGGTCGGGCAGGATCTCGCAGCGGCTGCCGACCAGGTGCATGATGAACCGCTTGCCCGGCACTTCGGCGATGTGCAGCGTGCCCTTGGCCCGATAGATCGACGCCGGCAGCTGCGCCAGCGTCGCGCGCAGCGTGTCGAGCGCCATCGGTCTGTCGCTGGCGAAACTCCAGGACTCGAACACGCTGGCGTGATCTGCCGCGTGCCCGCCCAGGCTCGGCGCTGAGGCCGCCTTGGCCGGCGTGAAGGACGCCAGCGGGTTGCCGCGCCCCACGCCCAGCACCAGCTCCAGCGGTACATCGCCATACTGGCATTCGAGCATTCGCGCCCGGGGGTACAGCCAGCGGCTCTTGAGCGCCTCGATCTGGCTGCGTTCGACCCGGTCCACCTTGTTCAGCACGATGATGTCCGCCACGTCCAGCTGGTCCATGGCCAACTGCGCCATCTCGCCCTCGAGCTGCCCGAACTGCTCGGTGTCCACCACCGTGATGATGCTGTCGATCGACAGCGCATCGCGAAACTGCGGGTACTTCAGCGTGCGGGCGATCTTGCCCGGGCTCGACACCCCGCTCGCCTCGATCAGAATGTACTCCGGGCGGTTCTGCCGGTCGCCGAGCAGGCGCCCCAGTTGCTCGATCAGGTCGCTTTCAACCGTGCAGCAGATGCAGCCGTTGGCCAGGCTGAGGGTGGTCTGGGTCTGGCTGACGATCAGCTCGCTGTCGATGTTGATCGCGCCAAAGTCATTGACCATCACCGCCATGCGCAAGCCGTGATCGCTGCCCAGGATCTTGTTGAGCAGGGTGGTCTTGCCGGAGCCGAGAAACCCCGACACCAGCGTCACCGGAATGGGAGACTGCTTGTTCATCAAAACGGCCCGCCTCAGAAGTTGGGGAGTTCACGGCGCCAGGTGGCCGCGTGGGTGCCGGCATCGAACTCGCCGTTGCGGTCCCAGGTGATTTCACCTTCGAGCACGGTGATCTGCACCTGGGTGTTGTGGATGTTGCCCTTGGGCTCCACCTCGAACAGGTTGCGATCGAGCACGATCAGGTCGGCGGACTTGCCCGTCTCGATGGAGCCGGCCTTGTCCTCGATACCCATGCACCACGCCCCGTTGATGGTCATCACGCGCATGGCCTGCTCCAGGCTGATGGGCGAGCCGTAGAAACTGCCCTGCTCCTCGCCGAACGGGTTCTGCCGGGTGACCATCGCCTCGAAGCCGATCCAGGGGTTGATGCTGGACACCGGCCAGTCGGTGCCCATCACCGCGACGCCGCCATGCTCGAACACGCCCTTGAAGTTGTAGGCGCGCTGCATGCGGTCCTCGCCGAACACGGCGCGGGCGTTGGCGAACGATGAAGGGAACCAGCCCACCGGGGAGAACTCGGCGGTGACGTTGAGCGCGGCAAAACGCGGCAGGTTGGCATCCAGCAAGGTGGTGCTGTGCGCGCACTGGTGGCGCACGCCGTCGGGCCCGTTCTTGGCCCGCGCCATGGCCACGGCATCGAGGAACAGGTCGGAGGCGCCGTCACCGGTGCAATGGGCGATGACCCGGATACCCCGGCGGTCCATGTCCACCACCATGTCGGTGATGTGCTCGGGGGTCAGGTTGAGGTGGCCGCGCCAGCGCTCCTCCCCCGGCCATGCGCTGGACAGGTACGACGAGCGCGATTCGTGGGTGCCGTCGAAGTGGAACTTGACCGCATTTGCGTTGAGCCGTGCGCTGCGATAGAAGTGACGCTCACCCGCCAGCAGCTCCCAGCGCCGCTTGACCGGGAAGATGTCGTCCTGCCAGCTGATCGCGGCCTCCACGCGCACCGACAGCTCGCCCGCCTGGTCGATGGCCTTGAGCGCATTGAGACGGTGCTCGCACACGTGCACATACTTGGTGCCCACCACCCCATGACCGCTCTGGAACCACACCCCTTCGCGATAGGCACGCTTCAGGGCGTGTTGCGGCGTGGGCGGCATGGCGGCGTGCATCAGTGCATAGGCACCGTCCACCAGGATGCCGGTCGGCTCGCCGGTGACGCTGTCGCGCTCGATGTAGCCGTGGCGCGGGTCGATGGTGTCGGCGTCGATCCCGGCGATCTCGAGCGCCCTGGAGTTGACCATCATGCAGCCCCAGGAGCGATCCAGTATCGCCACCGGGCGGTCCGGCAGCACGCTGTCCAGCCATTGGCGCGACGGCACCAGCCCGGCCTGCTTGAAGGTGTAGCGCACGAAGTACTGCCCATACACCCAGCCGTCGCCCGGGTGCTCGGCCGCATAGTCGAGAATGGCCTGGCGCACCTGCTCCGGGGTCGGATCGCTGACGCCGACTTCGAGGTAGCCGGAGTAACCGGGCGCAAGCTTGAGGTCCGGGTGGGTGTGCATGTCGTAGATACCCGGCATCACGAAACGGCCGTCCAGGTCCACCACCTGGGTGCGCGGGCCGACGAACGCCTTCGCCTCGTCGTTGCTGCCCACCGCGACGAAGCTGCCATTGCGAATGGCCACGGCTTCGGCCCAGGGGGCAGACTCATCGACCGTATAGATGCGGCCATTTAGAAACACCAGGTCGGCGGCGCCTTGGGGGCCGGGCACATGGCTGGAGCGGTAATCGGTCATCGCACTCATCGCAGGGA
This sequence comes from Pseudomonas sp. PS01300, assembly GCF_029960155.1. Lineage (NCBI taxonomy): Bacteria > Pseudomonadati > Pseudomonadota > Gammaproteobacteria > Pseudomonadales > Pseudomonadaceae > Pseudomonas > Pseudomonas sp. PS01300. The sequence goes on from NZ_JASCPN010000029.1 coordinate 30,810, forward strand.
ACACCTTTGCATGGCACCGCCGCGCGGCACCAGTCCAAGAAAACCAGGTTGGGTAAAAGGCGCCGCAGGCGCCGTCGCCGGTCGGCTATTCGTCGTCCCGGGCCGGAATCCACCACTCCTCGCCACGGGCGGTGCGGATGTATTCGGGCCAGCGGAAGTCATGCGGGACCTTGAAGTCCCGGGGTAGCAGCGGCGCCTGCCAGCGTGTGCCGCCAATGCCGCCGCCGGTACGCTCGGTGAATTCCTGGCGGGCGGCGGCCAGCAGCTCGGGCCGCGTGAGCAGGTCGATCAGGGTGGCACCGATGGTCTTGGCCGCCACCTGGATCATCGGGTCGATGGTCTGGCGGATGCCGCCCAGGGCATTGGGCACCCAGTCCGGGTAGGTGTAGCCAGGCGGTGCCGAGAGCATCGGGCGGGCCACCAGCAGGCGCACGGTCGGGCAATGCCAGGTGTATTCGGGGTAGTCGTCCGAGGTCAGGTGCTTTTGCCAGGCGGGCATCTGCTGGCGCAGCAGGCGCTCGCACTCCTGTGGGTCGATCAGGGTTTCGGTTTCGGGCAGAAACGGCCGGGCCATGGGTTCGAGCCCCAGGTTGCCCTGGATCTGCTGCGCGATGGCGATGGCCTCGTCGTCCCAGGTGGGGGCGCCGATGGCCTGCAGGTTGTCGTAGGTGGCCTGCGCCAGCACATGGTTGGGCAGCCCGCCACGGGACTTGCACACCCAGGTCTTGTTCCACTGGCAGCCGGTGGCCAGGGCGGCGGCGGCAGCGTTGTTGTCCATCACCTGGGAGATGGCCTCGGCCTGCTCGAGCGAGTCGCAGCGCGACAGGTACTGGATCTGCGCGATGTGCGGCGGCAGGTTGTCGGCTGTGGCCTGGCCGGCGGTGAGGATCGCCTCGTTGTAGCTCCACAGCCCGGTGAACGGCAACGTGGAGCGGCGCATGCTTTCGTTCAGGGTATAGAAGTGCACCAGCGCGTCGTTGGCCCCAGGCGCCCTGGCGGCCAGGTGGTTCTGCGGGATCGGGCTGTACTTGTCCGCTGCGATCCAGTCCTGGGGCGAATCGCAGGTGAAGGTATAGATGTAGGCGTAGGCGATGCCGCAGTGCGTATCCCAGGTAGTGGTGTTGTTCAGCGGCAGCATGTACGTGGGGTGGAAGCTGATGGCCGCGTCCAGGTCATCGTAATAGCCCTTGGCCGCGTGCACCGGCTTGGAGGCGCGCAGCTTTTCCGCCGGCTCGCCGAAGAATTTCAGCGTGCCCGCGATGCCATGTTCGAGCATGGCGGCCTTGGCGGCCAGCAGGCCACCCAGGGCACTGATGCCCAGCGCCGAATGAGGGTCGGTATGCCCCGGGGCGAAACGCGACAGCCCTTCGCGCGGCTGGCGCCGGGTGGTCGCCGCCTGGTTGTTGCCCGGCACCGCGTCGTACTCCGCGTAGGTCGCCAGCACAGGGCCGTCGCCGTTGCGAAACGTGGCGCAGAAGGCGGTAGGCATGCCGCCGCTGCCCTCCTCCACCTCGAACCCTTGCCTGCGCAGCAGCTCGACGTACCAGGCGCAGGACTTGTACTCGCGAAAGGCCGGCTCGGCATAATGCCAGATCACCTGGTGCCAGTCGGACAGGGTCGTTTGCTGTTGGTCCACCCAGTTCTGGGCAAAGGCCTTGGGCTCGATCATGCAGGGCATTCCTTATTGGTATGTGACCCCGCTGAGCGGCTCGGACCCGCAGGGCCTGCCTAGTATTGTTGAACCAGAAAATACGACAATCGATTTATTTCGCCATTAATGTTTATATTTGCTCAACAATAAGTCAGTGGAGCGCCCCATGCGTCTACCCTCGATGCCCGCGTTACGTGCCCTGGAAGCGGTTGCCCGGTTGGGCAGCGTGACTGCCGCGGCGCTTGAGCTCAACCTCACCCGCAGCGCCATCAGCCACCAGATCACGGGCATGGAGGACACCCTCGGCTTTGCCCTGACCGAGCGCCAGGGCCGGGGTATCTCGCTGACGTTTCGCGGCGAACGCTACGCCCGGGAGATCCAGCGCCTGCTGGCCAACCTGGAGGATGCAGGCCGGCGGGTCGATGACCAGGAGGTGTATGGCAAGTTGACCATCAGTTGCAGCTCGGGGTTTTCCACCTACTGGCTGTGCCATCACATCGGCGGCTTCGTGAAGGAATACCCCCAGGTCCAGTTGCACATGGTCACACCGACCACGGCGGATGACGTAAGCAACCACAACGCCGACCTGTTCATCTCCTACGGTATCGGCGACTGGCCTGGCATGCAGGTGGAACAGATAGCGGCGCTGAACTACTTTCCGGTCTGCAGCCCGCGGCTGATCAACGCCCTGGGCGGGCTCAAGACCCCGCAGGACCTGGCCGCGTTCCCATTGCTGCACATGAGCGACTACAGCGACTGGCGGGTGTGGCAGGCGGCGGCGAACACCCCGGAGCTGAACGTGGCCACCGGCATCCTGTTTTCCGATGCACATTGCGCACAGGCGGCGTGCATCGCGGCCCAGGGCGTTGCCATGGGCGACAACCTGTTGTGTGGCGACTCCATGGCCAAGGGGCTGCTGGTGCGCCCCTTCGATATCGTCATCCACTCGCACCGCGGCTACTACCTGGTCACCGACCTGCAGAAGTGCGAACGGCCCGCCGTGCGGGCCTTTACCAACTGGATCAAGAACCAGCTGCAGGCTTCGAGGCAGTCCTGGACGGCGCTCTAGGCCGTTGGCTCCGGCCTGCTGGCGCCGCCAGCCGCCGCCCTAGAAAATCCGCTCGCTCCTGGCGTAATGGGTTACCACCTCGATCAGCGCCTGGTGCGCAATCGCGTGATCGCACGTCGCCAGTGCCGCCTGCAGGCTGTTCATGTACTCGAGCAGCTGGCGCTGGTTGCGCAGGGCGAAGTCGTGCTCCAGCCCCTGATCCTCGTAGATGAGCACGTAGCTGCGGCAAAAGCCCGCCACCAGAAAGGCCGCGCCGGCCTGGAACGGCTGGTCACGGATGATGGCCTCACAGTCGGCGTTGGCCTGCTTGAACGAGTCGGTGCCCGGCAGCGCGGCGGCGAAGCGTTGCACCATTTCATGAAAATTCATCGTTGTTCATACCTCTTGTTGCGCCACTAGGCAGGCGTGGCGCGGTTGAAGGAAAGTCGTTGCCCACGGACTGCACTGTTCACCGTGGCGCCGTCCCACACCCGTTCGCCATTGACGAACGTGGCGACGATGCTCGAGGAGAACTCGGTACCGGCAAACGGCGTCCAGCCGCATTTGGACAGCACCTGGTCATTGCTCACCCGGTGCGGGCGCTGCGGGTCGACGAGCACCAGGTCGGCGGCGTAGCCCTCGCGCAGGTAGCCCCGGCCACTGACCTGGAACAGCTGCGCCGGTGCGTGGCTGACCACCTCGACCAGACGCTCCAGGCTCAGCTCCCCGCAGAAGACGCGCTCCAGGGCAGCCTGCAGCGCGTACTGCACCAGCGGAATGCCTGACGGCGCCTTGGCGTAAGTGCTGCGCTTTTCTTCGAGCAGGTGCGGGGCATGGTCGGTCGCCAGCACGTCGAGCCGACCTTCGGCCAGCGCCTTGACGATGGCGTCGCGGTCACTGGCCGACTTGATCGCCGGGTTGCACTTGATCAGAAAGCCCAGCCGCTCGTAGTCCTGATCGGTGAAGTGCAGAAAGTGCACGCAGGTTTCGGCGGTGATGCGCTTGCCGCTGAGGGGGCCGGGCTCGAACAGCTGCAGCTCTTCTGCCGTGGAGATGTGCAGCACATGCAGGCGCGTGCCGTGCTTGCGCGCCAGCTCGATGGCCAGCCGAGTGGACCTGATGCACGCCTGGCGCGAACGGATCAGCGGGTGCTCGCGGGCCGGAATGTCCTCGCCAAAGCGCGCCCTGGCCTTTTCCAGCTCGGCATTGATCATGGGCGTGTCTTCGCAATGGGTGATGATCGGCACCGGCGAAACCCGGAAGATCTCGTTCAACACCTCGGGGTCGTCCACCAGCATGTTGCCGGTCGAGGCCCCCATGAACACCTTCAGCCCTGGCGTGCTGGCCGGGTCGATGGCGCGAATGGCGGCCAGGTTGTCGTTGCTTGCCCCCATGTAGAAGGCGTAGTTGACCGCGCTCGATGCGGCGGCGATGGCGTACTTGGCTTCAAGGCTGGCCCGATCGAGCGCGGGCGGGTTGGTGTTGGGCATCTCCATGAAACTGGTGATGCCGCCCGCTGCACAGGCCCGCGACTCGCTGGCGATGTCCGCCTTGTGGGTCAGGCCGGGCTCCCTGAAGTGCACCTGATCGTCGATCATTCCCGGCAGCAGCCACAGGCCGTGCGCCTCGATCACGCCCTCCCCGGCAAGCGGCTGCAGGGCCTGCCCGATACAGTCGATGCGGCCCTCGCGCAGCCGCACATCGGCCGCCCAGGTGCGGCCTTCGTTGACCAGGGTCGCGTTGCGGATCAGCCAGGCATTGCGGGGTACGCTCATGGTGTCAGCTCCAGTGTCGTGTGATAGAGCACCTCGGTGGCCACCAGAAAGTCGTCCAGGGCCATGGCCTCGTGGGGGTTGTGCGAGCCGTGCTGGTTGCGGATGAACAGCATGGCGCTGGGGATGCCGACGTTGGCGAAAACCGCAGCGTCATGGCCGGCCCCGCTGGGGGTGAGCACGCCCTGCCAGCCTTGTTGGCGGGCCTGGCGCACCAGCGCCTCGACCCAGGGGGCGTGCATGGCCGCCGGGGCCGTGTCGATACGCAGGTCGAACTCGAAGCGAACCTGGCGGGCCTGCTCGATGGCCTTTGCCTCGTGCAGCGCAACCGCGTGAAAGGCCTCGAGCGTGGCCATGTCGAGGCTGCGCATCTCGAGGCTGAAGCTGACCTCGCCGGGAATACGCGAGACGGCATGGTGCGCCGCGTTGGTCCCCAGTGTGCCGACGGTAACCACCAGGTCTCGCCCGGCGGCGAGGTACTCACGCCAGCATTGGTCGATGCGGGCCACCAGCTCGCTCACGGCAAACACGGCGTCGTGGCGGTCCTCCCGAGCCACGGCGCCCGAATGGCCATCTTCGCCCAGGCAGCGAACCTGGTTATGGCGCAGGTTGCCGCGGATGCCGGGCACGATCCCCACGGCCTGCCCCATGCGCTCCAGCGACTGCGCCTGCTCGATATGCACTTCCAGATAGCCGGCAAACTGGGTGCGATCGACCAGCCACTGCTGACGGCCAATCGCTGCCAGGTCGGCGCCCACGGCCTGCATGGCCTGGCCCAGGGTGCGCTGGCTGAAGCGGTTGGTCAGCTGCAGGTCGTGCTCGCTCAACCCGCCGACCAGCGCACGCGAACCGATGTACGACTTGCCGTACCAGGCGCTCTCCTCGCCACGCAGCCCGATGACCCGCACCGGCTGCGCCGTGGCAACGCCCTCGCGGTCGAGCCGGCACAGGCACAGCAGGCCCGCCACAACGCCGGCCAGGCCGTCGTAGTTGCCGCCCTGGGGCACCGAGTCCAGGTGCGAGCCGTACCACAGCGCGGGCTGGCCATTGTCGCTCTTGCGCGTGAAGATCACGTTGCCCGCACGGTCGGTTGCCACCTCCAGCCCCTGGGTCAAGGCGAAGTCGCTCAGGCAGGCGATGGTGTCACTCTCGCCGGGGCCGTAGCTTTCGCGGGTGATCCCCACCTGGGCATCGCGTGACAAGGCGGCGATGGTGTCGAACAGTCTGGCGGCCTGTTCAGGCCATTGCGCGATCATGGCAAGGCTCCAAACGGCTCGGCGGGCAAATCGTCGAGGGCGCCGATCAGGGTGCTGATCGAGGCAACGCCCTTGCGCCGGCAGTAGGCCTCCAGTTCAGACACCATGGTGTTCATGGTTTTCGGGTGCAGGAAGGTGGCCGTGCCCACTTGCACCGCCGAGGCACCGGCATAGATGAACTCCAGCGCATCGTCGGCCGTGGCAATGCCACCGCAGCCAATCACCGGAATTTCCAGCGCCTGGGCGCATTGATAGGTCAGGCGCACCATCAGCGGGCGGATGGCGGCGCCGGATATGCCGCCCATGAAGTTGCCCAGCCGCGCGCGGCCTCGCTCGATGTCCACCGACAACCCGAGCAGCGTGTTGCCCACCACGACGGCATCGGCCCCGGCCTCCTGCGCAGCCAGGGCAACCGGCACCACCTCGCCGGCATTGGGGGTCAGCTTGACCCACAGCGGCAACGAGGTGACCTGGCGCATCAGCTCCACCACGTCGCGGGTACTTTCAGCCTGCATGCCGAACGACTGGCCATGCGCTTCCAGGTTGGGGCACGAGATATTGGCCTCGATGCCGGCCACGCCTGGCACATCGCTCAGCCGCGCCGCCAGGTCGGCAAAGCCCTGGGCCGTGGGCGCCGAAATGCTCACGATCAACGGCGCGTCGTAGTCGCGGTAGAACGGCACCACCTTGTCGATGAACAGCTGCGCGCCTTTGCTGGGAATGCCGATGGCATTCATCATCCCGTCGTTCAGCTCGCAGACCCGCGGCATCGGGTTGCCGCTGCGCTTTTCGGTGGTGATGGTCTTGGTCACCAGTGCACCCAGCTGGTTGAAGTCCAGCAGGTGGGCAAGCTCTTCGGCAAAGGTGCCCGATGCCGGCATCACCGGGTTCTTCAGGCGCAACCCGCCGACCTGTACGCTCAGATTGATCATCACACCACCTCCGCCAGGTCGAATACAGGGCCTTCGAGGCATACCCGCTTGCCCACCCTGAGCCCGTCCACCTCGAACACCTCGACGCAGCACTGGCACATGCCCAGGCCGCACACCATCTGTTGCTCCAGCGCTACCTGGCCCACCAGGCCGAGCTCGGCGCTCAGCTTCTTCAGCAACTGGGTCAGCCGCCTGGAGCCACACGTGAACAGCGCATCGGTGCCTTCACGGGCGATGATCTGGCGCAGCAGCGGTTCGAGCCGTTCGGGCGAGCTGCTGCCATCCTCATCCAGCACCACCCGCACGTCGGCCCCCAGCGAGGCGAAGCGCTCGCGGGAAAGCAGGCTCTTCTCGCTGCGGGCACTCAGCACTGCGGTCAGGCGGATGCCCAGCCGATGCGCCGCTTCGGCCAGCGGCGCCAGGGTGGCCAGCCCCACACCCCGGGCCACGATGATCATGTGCTGCCACCCCGGCTGCAGGTCGAAGCCCTTGCCCAGCGGGCCTAGGATCTCCACGGTCTGCGCCTGGCCAAGCGTCTCCAGGCCATAGGTGCCCTTGCCGGTCACCTTGTACAGAAACTCCACCTGGCCCGTGGCCGGGTCGGCCTTGTAAGTGCTCATGGGGCGACGGAAGTACGGCTTGTGCTCGCCTTCACTCGGGCACAGCAGGTTGAAGAACTGCCCCGGCAACGACTGGCTGGCGGCGCCGTCGGCCTGTAGCACCAGGCGCTTGTATTCATCGTTGACCCATTGGTTGGAAATCACGACCGCCAAGGTGTCGTCTGGGGGAGTCAGGGCACTCGCCTGGCAGCAGCCGGAAATCACGTTCATTGAGGTGGCCTCGCATTTGTCTAATTTTTTATACAGCACGGTCAAAAGTAGATGCCGCCTCAGTGATGAAGCGGCAGATGAAGCGGTGTTTCAGCGATTGCTTAAGCTGACTGTACTGCAGCTCGGTGTTTCTGTCTAATTTTTGATACGAATAAGCCAGAGCAAATTCATAACCATCCCGCCGGGCTAGGCCGGCTGCGGCTTCGGCACGTCGTGGGCCTGGCAGGCGGGAAGCAGCAACACCGTCGCGAGCATCGCCACCCCATACAGCGAGGCAAGCAGCATGATGGCCGCCGAGAACGAATAGTGCAGCGCTACGGCGCCCACCACCAGCGGCCCGAAGCCACCGGCGGCCCTGCCCACGTTGAACAGCACGTTCTGCGCCGTGGCACGGATCTGCGCGGGGTACAGATCGGAGATCAATGCGCCGTAGCCACCGATCATGCCGTTGACGAAGATGCCCATGATCGCGCCGGCAAACAGCATGACCGTGGGGTTGTCGAGGTTGGCATAGGCGATGACCATGAACGCTGCGCCGGCCTGATACAGCAGGAACATGCGCTTGCGTCCGAAACGGTCGGCCAGGTGCCCGAACAGCCAGATACCGAACGCCATGCCCAGCACCGTCACTGCGGTCCAGGTTCCGGAGGCCATCAGCGAGAAGCCGAACTTGTTCGACAGGTAGCTGGGCATCCAGATCATCAGCCCGTAGTAGCCGAAGTTCTGCACCGAGGTGAGCACCATCACCCCCAGGCTCGCCTTGCTGGTCTGCCGGTCCTTGAACAGGTCGGTGAAGCGCCGTGCGAAAGGCACCGGGTCGGCTGCGGCCTTCACGAACTCTGCCGGCTCGCTCATGGTATGGCGAACCACGAGCGATACGAACGCTGGCAGCAACCCGACCAGGAACATGCCGCGCCAGCCGATGTAGGGCAGCAGCAATGGCGTGAGCAATGCAGCGGCGAGCACGCCGGCCTGCCACCCCATGCCCACATAGGAAGAAGCACGATTGCGTCGATTGGCCGGCCAGGTTTCGGCGATCAGTGCCATGCCGATGCCGAACTCCCCGCCCAGGCCGAACCCGGCCAGGGTTCGATAGATCAGCAGGTCCCAGTAGCCCTGGGCGAATGCGCACAGCCCGGTGAATATCGAGAAGGTGAGGATGCACAGGGTCAGCATGCGTACCCGGCCATAGCGGTCGCTCAGTTGGCCGAAGATCAGCCCCCCGGCCACGGCGCCCAGCAACGTCCATGTCACCAGCGAGCCAGCCTCCGAGGAACTCAGACCGAGACCGATGGTGATCGCCGGCAGCATGAACCCGAGAATCAGCAGGTCGAAGCCGTCCATCGCATAGCCGGTCACGCTGGCTATCAGGGCCTTCTTGGGTGACGCGTCCTTCTTCGGACGCTTTTCGGAAGAAGCCATCTTGGTTTACCTCTTGTTTTTGTATGGTTTTTTAGACAGCTGACGCCTGAACCCGCCCAGGATCGCCGCCGGTCCGCCCGTGCAAGGCTTCACAAAGCGTACTGCCAGCCTGCGCGATTGTCTAAATATTTAGATTGCGGGCTCGCAAAAAAAAAACGCTGCGCTCAGAAATGCCACTCCAGGTTGATCGACAAGGCGTCCACGTCGATCCCGTCGCCACGGCGGTTGCCGAACTTGTTGCGCCAGTACTCGTATCCGGGCCCGACCCATAGCGTGTTTCTTGCGCCGCCCAGCACAGCCCCTGCATCCAGCATCAGCGAGGTGCGCATCAGCTGTTCATCCGCCGTCGGGTTGCGCCGGTAGTCATCGCCCTTCTCGCCGCTGTAGCTGTAGAAGCCCTGGAACTTCATCGGCAGGCTGCCCAGCGCGAACGGTATGCCCCAGGTCAGGTTCAGCTGGTAGAACGGGTCGAACGCCATGCGCGAATGGTTGCCCGGCTGCCGGCAGCTGTCGAGCCCACAGTGGTTCCATTCCCTGGCATAGAACAGGCTGAGGTCGAGAAACCCTGCCGGCAGCGCGAACTTGAGGGTCGGGCCGATCAAAATCATGCGCTTTCGCGACTGGAACGCGTTGTTCTTGGTGTTCCAGTCCAGGCCCAGGGTCAGCGCGACGTCCTTCACCGGCCCGAACGCCAGCGGCCGATCGAACACCCGTGCATGCTGCAACTGATTGCGGTAGGTCAGGTAGACCTCGGTGGCGCCGCTGCTGCTGTCCTTGCGCGGGTCATCGCGGTCGGACTTGAACACATCCACGTTGGCGAACTGCTGGCCCAGGGCGTAGCTGCTCACATGGGCAAGCTGGACAATGTGCTTGGCTATGTCCTGGCGCTTGCCCGGGTCCGAGAAATGGCTGCTGTAGCGATAGCCGATAAAGGTATCGCTGAAGGCTGGCGGCGGGCCAGCCATCACCATAGGGGTCATGAAAAGCGCGAACGCGGGCGCGCCGATGCGAGTCTTCATCAGGGAAGCTCCTATCAGGTGGGGGGTGGGGTTTTGGTGTCAGGTGGCAGCGCAGGCGATGCCGCAGCAGGTGCAGGGTGGTGTGGACATGTGTCGGCCTTTTTTATATTTTTTGGACAAGCAACAGTTCATGTCTAAATATTGATACACTCGCGCCATGGCCTCGTCAAGCCGATCTGGTAGAACATGCCACCACGAAAAACGACAAGGATCCCCCAGTGAACCAGATTGATTACCAGGCAATCGGCGAGCGCCTCCGGGCCTTTCGCATCGGCCGCCAGCTCAACGCCGACCAGGTGGCCGACAAGCTCGGCATCTCGCGGGCTGCGGTGTACCGCCTGGAACTGGGCAAGATCGTCAAACTCGACACACTGGAGCGCCTGGCCGACCTGCTGAAGGTGTCGCTGACCAGCCTGCTGGGTTCCGATACGGAGTACTTCGACAACGCCCTCGGCTACTTCGAGCGCATGCGCCAGCTGGAGGCCCGTTCCAGCAGCGTCATCTCCTACTTCGACCCGTTTTCCTACCTGCTGACCACGCCCGAATACTCGGCGCTGTTTCAGACCATGCTCCACGAGGCTCGACCACAGGGTTTCAGCCCGGCACAGGAAGCGATGGAGAGCCAGATTCTGAGCATTCTGGACGAGCGCAAATCCACCTTCTTTCGCGAAAAATTCCAGGTCAGGTCGATTGTCAGCCTGCGTCAGATCGAGCGTTACCTGCACATCGGCCTGGTAGGCCGCCTGGACCTGCCCCCCAGCGTGCGAATGGAGCGCGCCCTGCTGGCACGCAAGGAAATCGAGAACCTGATCTCCATCGTCGAGACCAACAGCGATCACCCGGGTATCTACCTGATCGACGAGGCACTGCCCAGCGCCACCTTCCAGATCTTCGAGCAGAAGACCACCAGCTACGTGGCGGTGAGCCCTTACCGGCTAGGGGAGCTGCCCAACCTGCATGTGGGCATTGCCAGCGTCACCTCCTCTGCCCAGGCCGTGGAAATGTACAAGAACATGTCCAGCGACCTGCTCAGCCGCGCCTGTTCCGGGCGCGAAGCCACGAAAAAACTGCAGCACCTGCTCGCCAAGCTGTGACTGGCGCTGGCACGCCAAGGCACGCAGGGCCCGGCAGGGCCGCTTTCAGCCCTTCCCTTGCGCCTCGGCCAGGCGCCGCTGGATTTCGCGGGTCTTTTCTTCCTGCTCCTTGATGGACGTCGGCGTGATCACCTTGTCCACTGCCTCGGTATCCGGGTCCGGTTGTTCCAGCACCGGGTCGGGGGATGGCGTGCCCTTCTGCGCCTGGTCCGACGAGAGTGGCCGCGGGACCTTGTCGCCCTGCTTGGTATCGGTGGGTTTCATCGGGTTCTCCTTCGAGTGCGGGGTGTTACTAAGCAGAACCCGTGAGGCAGGAAAAGTTTGAAGTGATTTGGCCGGCCGGTCTCAGATGAAGATGGTGCCGCGCAGGTAGAGCGCCGCGTGACCGCTGATGATGACCCGGTCGTTGTCCAGGACTTCGCAGTGCAGTTGGCCCTTGCGCGCCCCGCCCTGCTCGGCACAGGCTGCGCTTGCCCAGGCGTTGGGACCAATAGGTCGCCAGCGAAGTGTGGGCCGAGCCGGTGACAGGGTCTTCGTTGACCCCCACTCGCGGCCCGAACCAGCGCGAGACGAAGTCCATGTGACGACCCGGCGCGGTCACGGCAACCCCGCGCACCTCGAATGCGGCCAGGGCGGCAAAGTCGGGGTCGAGCCCGGCGACGATGCTTTCATCCTCGACCACTACCAGGTAATCGTCCGTGCGATACAGCGCTTCGACCTGCTCCAGCCCCAGGGCCTGCAGCAGGCCAGGCGGCAGGGCTACGGCTTCAGGCTGCTTGGCCGGAAAGTCCATGGCCAGGCGACCGCCTTCGCGGCGCACTCGCAATTCACCGCTGCGGGTGGAAAAACGCAGCGTGTCGCGGCGTTCACCAAGCTGTTCGAACAGCACCCAGGCGGCTGCCAGCGTGGCGTGCCCGCACAGATCGACCTCAACTGCGGGGGTAAACCAGCGCAGCTCGAACACCTCACCGTTGCGTACCCAATAGGCCGTCTCGGACACATTGTTCTCTGCTGCGATCCGTTGCAGCGTTGCATCAGGCAGCCAGGCGTCCAGCGGGCACACAGCCGCCGGGTTGCCGCCGAACGTCTCGGAAGAAAAAGCGTCCACCTGGAAAATATCGAGTTGCATCGGGCACCCAAGTAATGATCGTCTGGCCTAGAAAATATCAACCAGGCGTTGAATTATCAATTTATTGTTGAAATCCTGAAACGGCAACCCGCGTTGGGTCGATTGCGGCCTTTCTCTCAACCAGCGCAGCAAACCACCACCGCCTCTTCACTTCCCCCAAATCCCGCAAGCCCGCCGTTCGATGTCAGAATTGCCCCCATTCGATCGTTTTGGAGACCACCATGCTTCGTGCATTTGAACGAAGGCTCGACCCTTTCCCTCCTGACGAGGTGCCCCCGCCGCCCGTGGGCCTGGCACGCTTTCTGTGGGCGTGCACGCGGGGTGCGCGCGGCTACATTCTGGCGTTCGCACTGCTCAGCGCTGCGGTGTCCATCTATGAAGCCTGGCTGTTTTCGTTCCTGGGCCAGGTCGTGGACCTGCTCTCCACCTGGCAGGCCGGGGGCGATGCGGCAGCGCAGGAACGCCGCGTGCTGTGGGGCATCGGTATCGTGATGCTGTGCAGCGTCGGGCTGGTGGCCCTGCGCACCATGGTTCAGCACCAGATACTGGCAATCAACCTGCCCTTGCGCCTGCGCTGGGACTTCCACCGCCTGATGCTGCGCCAGAGCCTGTCGTTCTTTTCCGACGAATTCTCCGGGCGCGTCACCACCAAGGTCATGCAGACCGCACTGGCGGTGCGCGACCTGCTGTTCACCCTGATCGAGATCGCCCCCGGCATCGGGGTGTACTTCATCGCGATCATCGCGCTGGCCGGCGGCTTCGCGCTCAAGCTCATGCTGCCATTCGTTGCCTGGGTGGTGCTGTTCGGCCTGGCCATGCTGTACTTCGTGCCGCGCCTGGGCAAGGTCGGACAGGAGCAGGCCAACGCCCGCTCGATGATGACCGGGCGCATTTCCGACGCCTACACCAACATCACCACGGTGAAGCTGTTCTCCCACTCCAACCGCGAGGCGCACTTCGCCCGTGCGGCGATGGAAGACTTCAAGCAGACCGGCTTTCGCCAGATGCGCCTGGTCAGCCAGTTCGAGATCGTCAACCAGGCACTGGTGGTGGCCCTGATCATGGCCGCCGGCGGCTATGCCCTGTGGCTGTGGCACCAGGGCGAGGTCGGCGCAGGTGCCGTGGCGGCGATCACCGCCATGGCGCTGCGCATCAATGGCATGTCGCACTGGATCATGTGGCAGATGACCTCGCTGTTCGAGAACATCGGCACCGTGCAGGACGGCATGGCCACACTGACCCGCGGCCCCAAGGTCAAGGATGCCCCGGACGCCAAGGTGCTGCAGACCCGCGGCGGCGCGGTCACCTTCGACAAGGTGAGCTTCAACTACAACGGCGAGCGCCAGGTGCTCGACGGCCTGAGCCTGAGCATTCGCCCGGGTGAAAAGATCGGCCTGGTGGGGCGCTCCGGCGCGGGCAAGTCCACGCTCATCAACCTGCTGCTGCGCTTCTATGACGTCGACAGCGGCCAGATCCGCATCGACGGGCAGGACATCGCCCATGTGACTCAAGACAGCCTGCGCAGCGCCATCGGCATGGTCACCCAGGACACCTCGCTGCTGCACCGTTCCATTCGCGACAACATCGCCTATGGCCGGCCCGACGCCACCGACGAACAGGTCCGCAGCGCAGCCGCCAGTGCCCAGGCCGACGGTTTCATCAGCCAGTTGAGCGACCAGCAAGGCCATAGCGGCTACGACACCCTGGTGGGCGAGCGCGGCATCAAGCTGTCGGGGGGCCAGCGCCAGCGCGTCGCGATCGCCCGAGTGATGCTCAAGAACGCCCCGATCCTGCTGCTGGACGAAGCCACCAGCGCGCTCGACTCCGAGGTCGAAGTGGCCATCCAGGAGAGCCTCGACGAGATGATGCAGGGCAAGACCGTGATCGCCATCGCCCACCGTCTGTCCACCATTGCGGCCATGGACCGGCTGGTGGTGATGGATGACGGGCGCATCATCGAGCAGGGTACCCACGCCGAGTTGCTTGCCAGAAATGGCACCTATGCGCAGCTGTGGCACCACCAGAGTGGCGGGTTCCTGGGTGAGGATCAGGGGGTAGCACAGGCCATGCATCAGGACTGAGCCGTACAAGCCTGCGATGGTCCGTGGTCAACGGCTATCGCAGCGTCTGCGCAGGCCGTTCATCCGCTGATCTGCACTTTGTTCACCTGGTCATGATCACAACACGATACTGACCACGCCCTCCACTTCACTCGGGAGCCACGAACATGGGGTATGTCACTACGCGGGACGGTGTCGAGATCTTCTACAAGGACTGGGGCCCACGCGATGCCCCGGTGATCGTCTTTCACCACGGGTGGCCACTCAGTGCCGACGACTGGGATGCGCAGATGCTGTTCTTCCTTGATCACGGCTACCGGGTCGTCGCACACGACCGCCGCGGCCACGGGCGCTCCAGCCAGGTGTGGGACGGGCACGACATGGATCACTATGCGGACGACGTTGCGGCCGTGGTCGACCATCTTGGCGTGCAGGGTGCAGCCCACGTGGGGCACTCCACCGGCGGCGGCGAGGTGATCCGCTACATCGTTCGCCATGGCCAGGAGCGTGTGTCGAAGGCTGCCCTCATCAGTGCCGTGCCACCGCTGATGGTCCAGACCCCGAACAATCCGGACGGCTTGCCCAGGTCGGTGTTCGATGACTTGCAGGCGCAGCTCAAGGCCAACCGCGCACAGTTCTACCATGACCTGCCGTCGGGCCCGTTCTATGGCTACAACCGCCCAGGCGCAAACGCCAGCGAGGGCACCATCCTGAACTGGTGGCGCCAGGGCATGATGGGCTGCGCCAAGGCACACCTTGACGGGATCGTGGCCTTCTCCCAGACCGACTTCACCGACGATCTCAAGCGCATCACGATTCCCGTCCTGGTGATGCACGGGGACGATGACCAGATCGTGCCCTATGCAAACTCAGGGCCGCGGTCAGCGAAGCTGTTGCAGAACGGCACCCTGAAAACCTATGCGGGCTTGCCGCATGGCATGCCGACCACCGACGCCGACACGATCAACGCCGATCTGCTCGCGTTCCTGCGAAGCTAGACGACCGGGGCAGGCATCCACCTGCCCCTTCCCTGTCACCACGCCGGGCTGGCAACCCGATGCCGCCCCGGCTTCATCGCCGAGGGTCGACCATGAACACTCGACACACACCTTCAACAGCCTCGCAGGTACTGAGGCTGCAACCCGACGACTGGGTGCCCAACAACACCCGGCTGCCGGTGCTGATCTACCCCCACGCGATTGCGCTGCATGGCAGTGATCCGGCGGCGCAAATCGAACGCACTTTCGAGGCCAATGGCTGGCCGGCGCAATGGCGCGATGGCATCTACGCCTACCACCACTACCACACCGAGGGCCACGAAGCGCTCGGCGTGGTGTGTGGCCAGGCAAGGCTGATGCTGGGCGGCCCGCGGGGCCGCGAAGTACAGGTGAGTGCAGGCGATGTGCTGTTGCTGCCCGCCGGCACGGGCCACTGCAAACTCGATTGCAGCCCGGGCTTTCTGGTGGTGGGGGCCTACCCGCCCGGGCAGCACGCAGACATCCGACGCGAAGCGCCAACCCAGGCCCAGCTTGCGTGCATCGCCAACCTGCCCGTTCCCGATCACGGCCCGGTGCAGGACCCGCAAGGGGCCTACCAGCAGCATTGGCTCAACCAGCGTTGAAGGGCAGCGTCTGGCTCCAGCAGGCCCAGGCCCTTTGGCTGATGACTGGTAACGAGCTGGCAACGCGGTATATTCGGTCGCCAACCAACCGCCCGTTTTCAAAGGCGTGCCTACAGCAACGAGGAATTCACGTTCAATGACAATCAAGTGCTCCGTATTCATCGCCGCGAGCATCGACGGCTTCATCGCGCGCCCCGACGGCGACATCGAGTGGCTGCACCGCCCCGACTATGAAACCGCTGAGCTCAACGGCGTGACCTACGAACAGTTCATCGCCGGCGTCGATGCCCTGGTGATGGGCCGCAAGACCCTGGACAAGGTGCTGTCCTTCCCCGAATGGCCGTATGCAGGCATCCCGGTCATCGTGCTGTCCAACCGGCCCGTGGACATGTCTGCGCACCCGCAGGCCAACGTCGAGGTGCTGGCAGGCGACGTGCCCGACATCGTCGAGCAACTGGCAGCACGAGGGCTCAAGCACCTCTACATCGATGGCGGCCAGACCCTCCAGGCGTTTCTGCAGGCCGGGCTGATCGACGAATTGATCATCACGCGCATTCCGGTACTGCTTGGCCAGGGCATTGCGCTGTTCAGCCACGCAGGCAGCGAACGCCAGCTGCAGCATGTCGCCACCTGCGCGTCGGACAACGGTTTCGTGCAGAGCCACTACCGATTGCTCCCGAACCGCTAGAGACGCTACCCCAGCGCCTCGGCCGCGTTGTTTTAAATGATATTAATTCCTGTTATCTTCCTGCGCTCCCTGACCCCCAGCTCGCAGGTGTTTCGTGTCAAGCGCAGACCTCAAGGCGTTGTACCTTGCCCACCGTGAAGAAATTCAGGACTACCTGAATCGTCAGGTGCGCTGCAAGGACACCGCCGCAGACCTGACTCAGGAAACCTTCATCCGCCTGTCCGAACAGCTGGGGCGCACGCCCATCGACAACTTTCGCGCGTACCTGTTTCTGTGCGCGCGCAACCTGTTCATCGACTACCTGCGTCGCGAGCGCCACCGCAAGGGCGAGGTGGTCGAGCCCACCGAGCTGCAGGCGCTGGAGCAGAAGACCCCGAGCCTGGAACGCACGGTGATTGCCCAGGACCAGCTGGCCACGCTCAACCGCGTGATGCAGCGCATGCCCGAGCCTTGCCGCGAGGTGTTTCTGCTAGCGCGCGGCGAAGGCCTGACCTACGTGGAGATCGGTGAACGCCTGGGCATTTCGCCCAAGACCGCCTACAGCCGCATGGTGCGGGCACTGGAATTGCTCAAGCTGGGCATGGCCGAGTGAGAGTGGACTATCATGCGCCCCTGTATACATCGCCGCCCGCACAGTGACCCGACCCATGGCTGAACCGCCCTTCCCCACGCCGGCCCCGGCCTCGCCCGACGAGCCCCAGGCCGACCCCATCTCGCAGCAGGCCTGCGCCTGGTTCGCGCTGATCTTCGAAGGCTCGGCCAGCCAGGCCGAGCACGAGCAGTGGCTTGAGTGGATGCTGGCCGACCCGCGCCATGCCAAGGCCTACCTGGAACTCGAAGCGCTGTGGGCCCTGGCCGCCGAGCTGCCTGCCGTGCAGGCGCCGCCTGCCCCCAAGGCCCGCGGCGTCTCGCGGCGGCGCTTCATGCAACTGGCCATGGCGGCGTGCACCGCCGCAGTGGCCACCGGCTCGGCCACGCTGTGGCTCAAGGGCGACGGCCTGTCGTTTGCCGACCTGCACACGCGCGTGGGTGAAACCCGCACCGAGCGCCTGCCCGATGGCAGCGTGATCGAACTGGCCGGCAACACCGCCCTGGACCTCGACTTTTCCGGCACCACGCGGCGCCTGCGCATGCTGCGTGGTCAGGCCTATTTCAAGGTGGCCGCCGATACCCGCCCGCTGCGCATCGACACCGAGGCCGGCACCGTGGTCAGCCACCAGGGTGCGTTCTGCCTGTCCTGCGACGCCGGCAGCGCCGACCTGGCCGTCAGTGAGCACAATGCCGGGGTGCAAATCCCCGGCCAGCAGGCACAGCTGGGCCAGGGCGAGGCCGTGACCTTCGGCGCCGCCGGGCTCGGCCCGGTGCAGCGCGCCGAACTCGACCAGGTGCTGGCCTGGCGCAACGGCAGCCTGGTGTTCTTCGACACGCCCCTGGCCAAGGTGGTCAATCACCTGCAGCGCTGGCGCGAGGGCCGCATCTTCATCGCCGACGAGCGCCTGGCGGCACGCCCGGTGAGCCTGATCCTCAATCGCCAGCACCCCGAGCAGATGCTCGATGTGCTGGCGCGCACCCTGCCGATCCGCCTGAGCCGCTACACCGACCTGGTGACCATCATCCGCCCTGCCTGACCTGCCGATGGCTGATTGAAAATTATTTGCAGTACCCATCAGACATTTGCACTCCTCGTGCGTCATCACCAGCAGATGAAACCCATTCGCAAACAGGCGAAGTCGTTCTGCCGAGGAGTCAAGGAAATGGCAACACCCCAGACGTTGTTCCCCCAGGGTTCGTGCTGGCGCATGTCGGCGCTGGCCGCCGCGATCAGTTGCGCGCTGCTGGCACAACCGGCCCAGGCCCAGCTGCCCGCGCCCGGTACAGGGGCGGTCAGCGTGCACACGGCATTCGATATCCCCGCCCAGCAACTGCGCCAGGCATTGCTGGTGTTCAGCCAGCAGACCGGGCAGAACGTGATGCTCGACGGCAACCTGGACGCCGGCCTGCGCAGCGCACCGGTCAAGGGCAGCTACTCCGCCGATCAGGCCCTGGCCCAACTGCTGGCCGGCAGCGGCTTCACCTTCGGGCGCAGTGACGCCTCGACCCTGTACCTGGTACCGCTGCCAGACAGCGCCGGCAACAACATCGAACTGGGCGCCACCACCATCAACAGCGCCTGGAGCCTGGGCAGCACCACCGAGGGCAGCGGCTCCTACACCACCGGGCAGACCAGCACCGCCACGCGCCTGGACATGTCACTGCGCAAGACCCCGCAGTCGATCAGCGTGATCACCCGCCAGCAGATGGAAGACCAGGGCCTGAACAACCTGTCCGAGGTGATGCAGCAAACCCCGGGCATCACCGTCAACCGCGAGAACTCCGAAGGCTTCACCTTCTACTCGCGCGGCTTCGAGATCCAGAACTTCCAGTACGACGGCGTGCCCAGCCTGAGCACCGACGCCGGCAACCTGCGCGACAACTACAGCATCACCAACTCGGTGATCTACGACCGCGTCGAGGTGCTCAAGGGCGCCACCGGGCTGGTCAACGGCATCGGCTACCCGTCGGGGGTGATCAACCTGGTGCGCAAGCGGCCCACTGCCCAGTTTCAGGGCCATGTGTCCGCCGGCGCAGGCTCGTGGGATCACTACCGCACCGAGCTGGACGTGTCCGGACCGCTGCTCGACAGCGGCGCCCTGCGCGGGCGTTTCGTCGCGGCCCGTGAACAGCAGCACACCTTCATCGACTACCAGAAGCAGCAACAGGACATCTTCTACGGCGTGCTCGACGGCGACCTGTCTGACGCCACCGTGCTGAGCGTGGGCTACGAGTACCAGCAGAACGACAACGACGCGTCCTCCACCACCCACCTGCCGGCCTTCTACAAGAACGGCACGCCGGTGCGCTTCTCGCGCTCCACCAACCCGGCGGACAAGTGGGCCTACCGCAACCATCGCACCCAGCGCGCATTCGCCAGCATCGACCACCAGTTCGACAACGAGTGGTCGCTCAAGGCCACCGCCAGCTACCGCAACTATGCCTCGCGCGAGATCATCGCAGGCCTGGCCACCGCCCATGTCGACCCGAACGACAACAGCGTCGCCCACGGCTACTACCCGGGCGGTGCGGCCAAGTTCAACACCGATACCGACGAGAAGTCCTTCGATATCTACGCCAAGGGCCCGTTCTCGCTGCTGGGCAGAAGCCACGACCTGGTGGTGGGCTATACCTATGCCCACACCACCGCGCAATCGGACCGTACCGACGGCAGCACCGACGCCGTGGCACCCGATGCCTTCGACTGGAACAACAACGCCGCCTACCCCACCGACTGGGCCTGGTGGTCGACCTTCGATATCAAGACCACGCAGAAGGTCGGCTATGCTGCGGTCGTGCTCAAGCCCACCGACGCACTCAACCTGGTGCTGGGGGCGCGGGTCACCGACTACGCGTGGAGCCTGGACAGCATCAACGCGCTGCCGCGCAGCAGCCGCACCGCCACCCGCGACACCGGTGAAGTGATCCCCTATGCCGGCATCACCTACGACCTCGACGACCAGCACACCGTGTACGCCAGCTACACCGACATCTTCAAGCCGCAGCCCTACAACCGGGGTGCCGACAACAAGCCGCTGGACCCGCTCACCGGGCAAAGCTACGAAGTGGGAATCAAGGGCGAGTATTTCGACCGTCGCCTGAATGCCAGCCTGGCGCTGTTCGAGCTCAAGCAGGACAACCTGGCACAGTCGACCGGCACCACCGGGGAGTTCGGCAATGAAGTGATGCGCGCCGTGCAGGGCGCCACCACCCGCGGTGTGGAGCTGGAAATGTCCGGCGAGATCCTGCCCGACTGGAACATCAACGCCGGCTACGTCTATCAGGCCTCCTACGACGCCGATCACCGGCGCGTGGCGACCAACCAGCCCCAGCACCTGCTCAAGGTTGCCACCAGCTACCGCCTGCCGGCCGAGCTGAACAAGCTCACCGTGGGCGGCAACTGGCAGTGGCAGAGCCGCACCTACTTCGTCGACGACACCTTCTACGACGACGTCAACGACGTGGCGCTGCCCAGCCACAAGTTCTTCCAGGACGCCTACGGCGTGGTCGGCCTGATGGCCGCGTATGACGTGAGCAAGCAACTGAAGGTGTCGGCCAACCTCAACAACCTGTTCGACAAGACGTACTACAGCGGCATCGGCAACTACTACTCGGTCTACTACGGCGACCCGCGCAACGTGATGTTCAACGTCAGGTACAGTTTCTGACGCGCAACGCGCACGCCATCAGGCCTGCTGGCGGGTCGCCGCCAGCACGATCTCGCGGATGCACACGCCCTGAGGCTGTTCGTAGGCGTAGCGGATCGCATTGGCCACATCGTCCGCCGACAGCACCACGCCGCCCATGCCGGCCTTCCAGTCCTGGTAGCCGGACTTGATCGCCTCATCGGTGGTGTGGCCGAGCAGCTCGGTTTCCACCGCACCCGGCGCGATGGTGATGACCCGCACGTTGTGCGCCGCCACTTCTTCGCGCAGGTTTTCCGAGATCGCGTGCACGGCAAACTTGGTGCCCACGTAGGCCACATGGTTGGGGAAGGTCTTGCGCCCGGCCACCGAGCCGACGTTGATCACCGTGCCGTGGTTGCGTTCGATCATACCGCCCAGTACCGCATGGATGCCGTTGAGCAGGCCCTTGACGTTCACATCCAGCATGCGCTCCCACTGCTCGGGGGCCTGGGTGGCGGTATCACCCAGCAGCATCACCCCCGCATTGTTGACGATCGCATCGGCCGGGCCGTACTGCGCCTCGGCCTCCTTCACCGCAGCCAGCAGCGCCTCGCGGTCGGTGACATCGACACCCTTGCACAGGGTGGCGGGCAAGCCCAGTGCGAGCAGGCGCTCCACGCGCCGGGCCAGCAGCAGCAGGGGGTGGCCCTGGGCAGAGAACAGGCGCGCGACGGCCTCGCCGATGCCCGAGCTGGCGCCGGTCACGATGATCAGGGGTTTGTTCATGAAAGTGCTTCCGTCATTGGTTTATCAGATGACGCAAAGCGTATAGTGCCGGCCACAGCAGATAAAATGCTTAATTTCTCTTGCAGACATCGGCCTTACCTATGGATATCCGGCACCTCAAAGCCTTTGTGGCGGTGTTCGAAGAACGCAACATCACCAGCGCCGCCCAGCGCCTGTGCATCAGCCAGCCGACCTTGTCGGTGACCATCCGCCAGCTCGAAGAAGCCCTGGGCGCCACCCTGTTCAACCGCCAGTCGCGAGGGGTGGAGGTGAGCGAGGCGGCGCGTTCGCTGTACCCGCAGGCCTGCGCGCTGGTCAGCGAGGCCGAGGCCCTGCGCCAGCGCTTTCGCACCAGCGATGCGCGCCAGCACCTGAGCCTGGGCATCGAGCCGGACCTGAGCCCCGCGCAGGTCGCTGCGTTTCTGCGCTTTGCCCACCAGGTGGTGGCGCACCTGTACATCACGCTGCACGAGGGCTGTGCCGGCGATGCGCGCCTGGCGGTGGAAGAACAGTGCTGCGAAGACGAGCTGTTCCTGCCGGTGTGGGACGACCCGTTCGTGCTGGTGAGCGCAGCCGGCAGGCAGCCGGGCACGGTCACCAGCCTGTACCCCTGGGTCATCTGCCCCGAACACCCCTCCCACCAGCGCCTGATGGCGCTGTATGGCAACTCCACCGCGTCGGCGGTGGCCAGCAGCGGCTCGCTGCAGCAGTCGCTGCTGCTGGTGGCGGCCGGGGTCGGCGTGGCGGCGCTGCCGCACTCGCTGGTGAGCGCGGCACAAGGGGTGCAGGTGCATGCGCTCAACAGCCCGCTGCCCAGTCGCCGGGTGGGCCTGTGCTACAGCGGCACTGCGCTGGAGCAGCCGGTGCTGCGCCTGCTGCACGCCGCGCTGCGCGACGCCCCGGCCGGTACCTGGGCGTCGCCCCTGCCCTGAGCACGGAGCGCCGAGGTCATGGCGCCAGGTCAGGGTCCGAGTCGCTGTGCTTCTGGCCGATCGGGTCGGTGGCCGGCGACTGCTGCGGCGCCTGGGTATCGATGCCCGGTGGCGGCGCAAGCTGCAGTATCTCGCTGGTGTAGGCCCACTCCTGCTGCACCCGGGCCGGGTCGTCGTTCAGGTGGGTGCCGTAGCTGGGCACGATCTGGTGCAGCTTCTGCTGCCAGGCCGGGCTGGCGACCTTGTCCTTGAACACCTTCTGCAGCACTTCGAGCATGATCGGCGCCGCGGTGGATGCGCCGGGCGATGCGCCCAGCAGCCCGGCAATGCTGCCATCGGCCGCGCTCACCACCTCGGTGCCCAGCTTGAGCACCCCGCCCTTTTCCTTGTCGCGCTTGATGATCTGCACCCGCTGCCCGGCCTGCCACAGGCGCCAGTCTTCCTTCTTGGCCTGGGGGAAGTAGGTCTGCAGCGCCTCGAAGCGGTCGTCGTCCGATTGCATCAGCTGGCCTGCCAGGTACTGCACCAGGTCGAACTGGTCGATCCCCACCTTGGTCATGGGCCACAGGTTATGGGTGGTCATGCTGGAGAACAGGTCCAGGTACGAGCCTTCCTTGAGAAACTTGGTGGAGAAGGTCGCGAACGGCCCGAACAGGATCACCCGCTTGCCATCGAGTACCCGGGAATCCAGGTGCGGCACCGACATCGGTGGCGCGCCCGTGGCGGCGATGCCGTAGGCCTTGGCCATGTGCTGCTGGGCGATGGTGGGGTTGTCGGTGACCAGGAACGAGCCGCCCACCGGGAAGCCCGCGTAGTCCTGGGCCTCGGGAATGCCGGACTTCTGCAGCAGCGGCAGCGCCGCGCCGCCGGCACCGATGAACAGGAACTTGGCATCGGCGGTCGACTTCTCGCCGCTCTTGAGGTTCTTGTACTCCACGTGCCAGGAGCCGTCGTCATTGCGACGGATGTCCTCGACCTCGCTGGACAGCTTGAGCGAGAAATTCTCCTGCTGCTGCAGGTGCGCCACGAACTGGCGGGTGATCTCGCCGAAGTTCACGTCGGTGCCGATCGGCGTCCAGGTGGCGGCGATCTTCTGGTTGGGGTCGCGGCCCTCCATCATCAGCGGCACCCACTTGCGGATCTGCGCCGGGTCTTCGGAGTACTGCATCGGCCGGAACAGGGGGCTGGCCTGCAGCGCCTCGTAGCGGCGCTTGAGGAAACTGATGTTGTCGTCACCCCACACGAAGCTCATGTGCGGCGTGGAATTGATGAACGAGCGCGGGTTCTTCAGCACCCCGTTCTTGACCTGCCAGGCCAGGAACTGGCGCGTCACCTGGAACGCCTCGTTGATCTCGACCGCCTTGGTGATGTTGATCTTGCCGTCCTTGTCCTCGGGCGTGTAGTTCAGCTCGGCCAGCGCCGAGTGCCCGGTGCCGGCGTTGTTCCAGCCGTTGGAGCTTTCCTCGGCCACCCCGTCCAGGCGCTCGACCATCTCCATCGACCAGCCCGGCTCCAGCTCGTTGAGCCAGATTGCCAGCGTGGCGCTCATGATGCCGCCCCCCACCAGCAGTACATCGACCTTCTTCGATTCCGCCCCCTGCGCCTGGCCGGCCGCCAGTGACACGGCCAGGCCCAATGTGGCCACGTTCCTTGCGAACTTCATGGCATATCCCCCCAATTGCATTACGAGACGATCCAGTGAGTGTGGCTCATGGATCGCGCATGACAAGCCGTACAAGCGACCCGGTGCAGTCAGTGGGGTTCCCTTGGATCGGGCCGCGGCGGCGCCAGGGCACGGGCAAAACGCTATCAAACTGAACCAATTCATCAGCTAAGGATCAGTTTTAGCATCGTGAAACCACAGGATTTGATACCTTGTCCGCGCTTTCTACACTTGGCCGGGATCGCTTGTGCCCTTCCCCTGCACGGCCTGCCAACACGCCTTCAGGAGGGATCTTGTGACCACCACCCACCCCAGCGACGCTTTCCAGATCGCCCTGGCCAACTGCGCCCGTGAACAGATCCGTACCCCCGGCAGCATTCAGCCCCAGGGGTTCATGGTCGTGGTGCAGGAGCCGGCCATGCTGATCCGCCAGGTCAGCGAGAACCTGCCGGACTGGCTGGGGGTGGAGATCGACGCCTTGCTGGGCGTGCATTTCGATGCGGTGGTGCAGGACGGTTGCAGTTTCGTCGAGCAGCTGGGCGAACTCGACGAAGACCAGTCCCAGCCCTATCACGTGGCCGACGTGCAGTTTCTGATCGGCCAGCAGGCGCAGCGCCTGCCGATGATGCTGCACCGCCACGACCAGGTGCTGATCGCCGAATTCCAGCGCCCGGCCGCTGTGCCGGCGCCGAGCTCGCGGCTGTACCCGCTGGTGCGCTCCTTCGTTGGCGGCGCACCGGACAGCGAGAGCATCGACGAGCTGTGCGAGCGGGCGGTGCGTGTGATCAAGCGCCTGACCGGGTTCGGCCGGGTCAAGTCCTACCGCTTCGACACCGAGGGCAACGGGCTGGTCAACGCCGAGCTGGTCGACGACGACTACCCCAGCTACAAGGGCCTGTGCTTCCCTGCTTCGGACATCCCGGCGCAGGCCCGGGCGCTGTACTGTGCCAACCGCATCCGCGTGATCGAGGATGCCGACTACCAGCCGGCGCGCCTGCTGCCGGCCGCCAACCTGCTCACCGGCCAACCCCTGGACCTGAGCTTCTCGACCCTGCGCAGCGTCTCGCCCGTGCACCTGCAATACATGCGCAACATGCAGACCTGGGCCTCGATGTCGGTTTCCATCGTGGTCGAGGGCCGGTTATGGGGGCTGGTGTCGTGTCATCACCGCACCCCGCGCAGCGTGAGCTTTCAGGTGCGTACCGCCTGCGAACTGCTGGGCCGGGTGCTGTCGCTGCAGATCGAGACCCGCGAAGCCCACCTGCGCCACGCGCGCATGCTCGAGATCCGCCAGCGCATCGTGCAGCTGCTGGGCGCCATCGCCGACCAGGACAGCGTGCGCCTGGGCCTGCGCGCCCTGCCCGACATCTTCACCGACTTCGTCGGCGCCGCCGGTGCCGCAGTGGTGTCCAGCACCGGCTGCGACACCTACGGGCACACCCCGCCCCAGGCGCGGATCATGGCCCTGGTGGGCTGGCTGACCGCCCGCGGCGACGCCGAGGTGTTCCATACCGACAACGCCGGGCGCGATATCCCGCACCTGGCAGGGCTGGCCGACATGGCCAGCGGCATCCTTGCCGTGTCCATTTCCGAATTGCACCCGCATTACCTGATCTGGTTCAAACCCCAGCAGTCCCAGGTGGTGCACTGGGCCGGCCGCCCGGAAAAAAGCATCGCCCAGAGTGGCTCGCTGAACCCGCGCGAAAGCTTCGAGCAGTGGCAGCAGATCGTCGAAGGCTTCTCGACCCCCTGGGACCCCAGCGAAGTCGAGGGCGTGCAGGAGCTGCGCCAGGCCATCCTCGGCATCGTGCTGCGCAAGGCCGAAGAACTGGCGCAACTGTCCGAATCCCTGGAAAAGACCAACAAGGAACTGGAAGCCTTCTCCTACAGCGTCTCCCACGACCTGCGCGCGCCGCTGCGTCATATCGCCGGCTATGCCGAGCTGCTCAGCGATGCCGAAGGCGCCAACATGTCCGAGCGCAGTCTGCGCTTTCTGGGCACCATCGAGAACTCCGCCAAGTTCGCCGGCACCCTGGTGGACAACCTGCTGAGCTTCTCGCAGATGGGCCGGTGCGCCATGCACCTGTCCGACGTCAACCTGTCGGCGATGGTCGCCTCCATCAAGCTGGAGATGCTGCCCGACTACGAGGGCCGCGACATCTGCTGGACCTTCAACGCCCTGCCGATCGTGGTGGCCGACCCGGCCTTCCTGCACCTGGCCCTGCGCAACCTCATCGCCAACGCCATCAAGTACACCCGCGGCCGGCCGGTGGCGCTGATCGAGGTCGACGTGCAGGAACGCGACGACGCCCACGTGATCAGCGTGCGCGACAACGGCGTCGGCTTCGACATGCAGTACGCCAACAAGCTGTTCGGCGTGTTCCAGCGCCTGCACCGCATGGAGGAGTTCGAAGGCACCGGCATCGGCCTGGCCAATGTGCGGCGCATCATCGAGCGCCATGGCGGCACGGTATGGGCCCACGGTGTCCCGGACCAGGGCGCGACGTTCTATTTTTCACTTCCAAAGAAAACCCTCATGCCCACTGCATGACCCACACGAGGGCGCTCCATGCTCAAACCGATACTCCTGGTAGAAGACAACCCCAACGACCTCGAACTGACCCTGCTCGCGCTCGAGCGCAGCCAGCTGGCCAACGAGGTGATCGTGGTACGCGACGGCGCCGAGGCGCTGGACTACCTGTTCCGCAGGAACAGCCATGCCGACCGCCCGCAAGGCAACCCGGCAGTGCTGCTGCTCGACCTCAAGCTGCCCAAGGTCGATGGCCTGGAGGTGCTCGAACAGGTGCGCGACTCGGCCGACCTGCGCAGCATTCCGGTGGTGATGCTGACCTCGTCCCGCGAAGAGCCGGACCTGGACCGCGCCTATCAGCTGGGCGTGAATGCCTACGTGGTCAAACCCGTGGAATTCAAGGAGTTCGTCGGCGCCATCTCCGACCTGGGGATTTTCTGGGCCGTGCTCAACGAGCCACCGCCCGGTTCCACCCGGGTCGTGCGTCGCCCCAAGTCATGATGACAAGACATGCCTAGACGAGAGCCCGGAGCGCCGACGCCGCTCCCCAGAATAAAGCTGCTGCTGATCGAAGACAGCACCCACGACGTCGAGCTCACGCTGTTGACGCTGGAGCGCTATGGCCTGCAGGTCGACCCGGTGGTGGTACACGATCACATCGGCGCCTGCGAGGCCATGCAGCAGCACACCTTCGACGTGATTGTGTGCGACTACCTGCTGCCCTCCTCGTCGGGCATCCAGGTGCTCGAGGTGGCCCAGCGGGCGGCCCCGGAAACGCCGTTCATCTTCCTGTCCGGCATCTTCGGCGAACAGCAGGCGGTGGAGACCATGCGCCTGGGCGCGGTCGACTACGTGCTCAAGCAGAACCTCAAGGTGCTGCCCAAGGCCATCCGCCGCGCCGTGCTCGAAGTGCGCGAACGCGAGAAGCGCCGCGCTGCGGAAAACGCCCTCGAAGAGGTCGAGACCCGCGCCCGCCTGGCCATCCAGGCTGCCGAGATGGGCGTGTGGGAACTGAGCGTGCCCAGCGGCTCGGTGCTGTGGGACGAGCGCTGCCGCGCCCTGTACGAAGTCACGCCCAGCTGCAACCTGCACCTTGACCAGGTGCTGGAGCACTGCCACCCCGACGACCGGGCAATGCTGCGGGCCAAGGTCGAGCAGGCCCTGAGCTGCGAATCGGTGTTCCATGCCGAATACCGCGTGCAGTTGTCGGGCGGTCGCCTGCGCTGGATCAACTCCAACGGCCGTTCGCTGTTCAAGGATGGCCGTTGCGTGCGTTTCAGCGGGGTGATGCAGGACATCAGCGAGCGTAAGGTCGCCACCCAGGCCCTGGTGCAGTTGACCGAAACCCTGGGCGAGCGCGTAGAGCAACGCACCCGCGAGCGCGACCGCACCTGGGAGCTGTCGCGTGAACTGCTGGGGGTGCTGCGCTTCGACATGACCCCGATCAACTTCAACCCGGCCTGGGAGGCGGCGCTGGGCTGGTCGCGGGACCAGATCGGCAGCCTGCGCCTGTGGGAGCTGATCCACCCCCTCGATCTGGACGCCACCATCAAGGAAACCCGCAGCATCGCCAGCGGCAACGTATCGACCCGCTTCGTCAACCGCATGCGCCACGCCAACGGCGACTACCGGTGGCTGTCCTGGACCATCGTGCCGGAGAACGGCCTGATGTACGCCGCCGTGCGCGACATCACCGATGAGCGTGCGGTGGTCGAGGAACTGGCCGCCACCAACAAGCGCCTGCGCGAACAGATCGACGAGAAGGAACGCGTGGAAGCCACGCTGCAGCAGATGCAGCGCCTGGAAGTGGTCGGCCAGCTGACGGCTGGAGTGGCCCACGACTTCAACAACCTGCTCACGGTGATCCTCACCAGCGCGACCTTTGCCACGCGCGACATTGCCCGCGGCAACCTGGACAAGGCCCGCACCCGGCTGGAACACATCACCGATGCCGGTGAACGTGGCGCCCGGCTCACGGCCCAGCTGCTGTCGTTCTCGCGCCGCCAGCGCCTGCAACCGCGCCCGGTGGACCTGAACGCCACCGTGCGCGGCATGCAGAGCCTGCTGAACAAGGCGCTGGGGGCCAATATCTGGGTAGAGATGTCGCTGGCCCCGGACCTGTGGACCGCCTCGGCGGACCTGACCCAGACCGAGATGATCATCCTCAACCTCATCATCAACGCCCGCGACGCCATGGCCAACGGGCCCGGCTCGGTGCTGCTGCGTACTCACAACGTCACCGTGGAGGCCGCGCCCCTGCGGCCCGAAGACCCGGAACCCGGCCACTACGTGGTGTTCTCCATCGTCGACTCGGGCAGCGGCATGAACGAGGACACCCTGCTCAGGGCCTTCGAGCCGTTCTTCACCACCAAGCCGGTGGGGCATGGATCGGGGCTGGGGCTGGCCCAGGTGTTCGGTTTCGCCAAGCAGTCCGGTGGTGGGGTGCGCATCGAAACCACCCTGGATGTCGGCACCACGGTCAGCGTGTACCTGCCGCGGATCCAGGGCGACGCCGTGGCCGTGCTGCCCAGCCCTGCGCCGGTGAGTGAACCGCATCAGCCGCTGGGCTCGACCATCCTGCTGGTGGACGATGACAGCACCGTGCGTACCCTCACGGCCACCTTGCTGGAATCGTTTGGCCTGAAGGTGGTGCAGGCGCGCAACGGCCCGGATGCACTGAACATGCTGAGCCCCGAGATCGACCTGCTGCTGACCGACTACGCCATGCCGGGCATGACCGGCGGCGAGCTGGCGGCCCTGGTCAAGCGCTCCTACCCGCAGTTGCCGGTGGTGTTCGTGACTGGCTATGCCAATACCGACGTGCTGGGGCTGAGCCATTCGACGGTGATCCAGAAGCCGTTCAGCGAGCGCGACTTGCGCAGCAAGATCTGGGCAGCGCTGGCGCGTTGAAAAAACCTGTACACGCTTTCTACCTGGCCGAGCAAAAAAGATTATTCTTGAAAGACATTTTTCAACGCCAGACTATGTGAGAGCCGAATATGAAGATCGATGACATGGACGCCTTCGTCGCCGTCATCCGCTGCCAGTCGACCAACCTTGCGGCGCAGTCGCTGCAGTTGACGCAGCCGGCCATCACACGACGCGTGCAGAACTTCGAGGAAGACCTGGGCGCCAACCTGCTCGACCGCAACACCAAGCCGCTCAAGCCCACGCCCATGGGCTGGCGCGTGTACGAACAGTGCAAGGCCATCCTGCGCGAGATCGACACCCTGCGCGAGCTGGTGGCCAGCCACGGCTCGCCCAGCGGCACCCTGCGCCTGGGCGTGCCGCAGACCATCGGCGATGTGGTGCTGCTCGATGCCCTGGCGCAGATTCGCCAGGCCTACCCCGAGCTGCGGACCCAGGTCGCCAGCGGCTGGGGCAGCGCGCTGATCGCCAGGATGGAAAACGGCGAGCTGGATGCGGCCGCCGCGCTGTTCCCCTCCGGCAAGATCTTCCCCGAAGGCATCGCCAGCCGTTCCATCGGCCGCATGCACCTGCGGGTGGTGGCCGCCAAGGGCAGCGCCAGCAAGCGCAGCTACAAGCTCAAGGACTGCTACAGCCAGGGCTGGGTGCTCAACCCCGACGGCTGCGGGTTTCGCGCCGGCCTGCAGCGCGCCTTGAGCGAGCAGGGGCTGTCGCTGCAGATCAACCTGGAAACCTTCGGCACCGAACTGCAACTGGGCCTGGTCGCCAACGGCCAGGGCCTGGGGCTGGTGCCCGAGCCGCTGCTGGCCGCCAGCCGTCATCGCGACCTGCTTGAAGTGGTCAACGTCAGCGACTTCAAGCCCCAGGTCGACCTGTGGCTGTTTCACCCCAGCTACCTGGGCAACCTGCAGGAGCCGGTGGAGCTGTTCGGCAGCGTCACGGCGCAGCGGCTGGCGCTGTAGCAGCCCCGCCCTGCCCCGCATCAGCCAAGGCAGCGGGCCTCACTCCAGCGTGATGTTGCCCGCCCGGATCACCTCGCCCCACCGTGCGCCGTCATCGGCGATCAGCTTGGCAAACCCCGCCGGGGTACTGTGCTCGACGCTGATCCCGTTCTGCGCGAACCGCTCGGCGGTCTGCGGCGCCTGGGCAATCGCGGCAATCGCCGCGCTCAACTGCTCGACCAGCTGCGGCGAAGCGCCCTTGGGCAGCACCAGGCCGAACCAGCCCGATGCCTCGAACCCCGGCAGGCCTGCCTCGCTGGCACTCGGCACCCCTGGCAGCAACGGCGAGCGCTGCGCGCTGCTGAGCACCAGCCCCTTGAGCTTGCCGGCCTGGATCTGCGGGGCCAGCACGGTGAGGGTATCCACCGCTACATCCACCTCGCCGCCCAGCACCGCCGTGACCGCCGGCGCACTGCCCTTGTACGGCACGTGCAGCAGGTCGATGCCCGCCAGGTTCTTCAGCAACTCCCCGGACAGGTGGCACAGGGTGCCGTTGCCGCACGACGAATAGCTCAACGCGCCCGGGCGCGCCTTGGCCTGGTCGATCAGCGCCTGCAGCGTGTCGACCTTGCTGGCAGCCGGTACGGCCACCACGTTGGGCACCGAGGCCAGCACCGCCACGGGCGTGAAGTCCTGCAGCGGGTCGTAGCGCAGGCCCTTCTGCAGGTTGGGCAGTATGGTCAGCTGCCCGGCGGTGGCCAGCGACAGCGTGTAGCCATCGGGTTTGGCCTTGGCCACCGCCTCGGCGGCGATTGCGGTGCCGGCACCGGGCTTGTTGTCGACCACCACCGGCTGGCCCAGCGAGGCCGACAACTGCTCGGCGTAGTAGCGCCCCACGGTATCGGCAGCGCCGCCCGGCGGGAACGGCACCACCAGGGTCACGGCGCGGCTCGGGTAGGCATCGGCCTGGGCCAGTGCGGCAACGCCCAGGGCCAGTGCGGCCAGGGCAAACTTGAGCGGTAGGATGATTTTCATGCAAAGGTCCTGGAACAGTCAGGGTTGAAGCAGCCCTCAGTCTTCACTGAAGGCCACATGGCGCGTGGCGCGCACCCGCGGGATGAGCATCAGCCCCACCGCCAGCACGCACAGAATCAACAGGGTCAGGCTCAATGGCCGGGTGACGAACACCGTGGGGTCGCCCCGCGACAGCAGCATCGCCCGGCGCAGGTTCTCCTCCATCAACGGGCCGAGCAGATAACCCAGAAGCAGTGGCGCCGGCTCGCAGCGCAGCTTGATGAACAGGTAGCCCAGCAACCCGAACGCCACCGTGAGCAGCACGTCGAACAGGCTGTTGTTGACGCTGTACACGCCAATGCAGCAGAACAGCAGGATCGACGGGTACAGCAGGCGGTACGGCACCGACAGCAGCCGCACCCAGATCCCCACCAGCGGCAGGTTGAGCACCAGCAGCAACAGGTTGCCGATCCACATGCTCACGATCAGCCCCCAGAACAGCTCGGGGCGCTCGTCGATCACCTGCGGGCCCGGCACGATGCCGTGGATCATCATGGCCCCGGCCATCAGCGCCATCACCGCGTTGGAAGGCAGGCCCAGCACCAGCATCGGGATGAACGAGGTCTGCGCCCCGGCGTTGTTGGCAGACTCCGGCCCGGCCACGCCCTCGATGGCGCCCTGGCCGAAGCGCTCGGGGTGCCTGGCGATACGCTTTTCGACCATGTACGAGGCAAACGCGCCCAGCATCGCCCCGCCCCCCGGCAGCACGCCCAGCACCGCGCCCAGGCCGGTGCCGCGCAGCATCGGCTTCCAGCTGCGCCGGTAGTCTTCGCGGGTCGGCATCAGGCGGCCGCCCCCCGCCACCAGGGGCGGCTGGCCGCGGCGGCGCGC